>DAHVFK010000023.1 GCA_027317055.1 Betaproteobacteria bacterium
AAGGACCACGAAGGCTGATATGCTCTGAACGATTGCGAGCTCGATGTCCGTCATCAAGCTGGCGTTTGCCGGAGCGTTAAAAATCGTGTTGGAAATTTCGCCGCCTATCTGGAGCACCGTCTGTGGGCTGAGAGCTGGTAAACCGGTGATAGATGCACCGATGGCTGAGAAGCTCTTGAGCACAGCATTCATCCAAGAGAATGCGTTGACGATCATCAGGTAGACGAACCCACCGCTCAGCATGTGTTTGATGAGCCGACCTAGGAAATGTGATGCGTCGAGCTGACCCTCAGCGGTAAATTGCAGCCAGGTCACGACGATGTCGATCAGCAGAAGGGCTATAAAGAGCTTGAGCGCATACGGTTGTATGGCAGCACTGTAATTAAGACCAGCATTGTAATATTGGGCTGCAATTGCATCGAAGCCGCTCATGATTGTGGACCTCCAAAAAAGGAGTCTTCTTTATGGCTGTGGGGGTGGTGCCCCCGGAGTAGCGTTGAGAAAGTTCGGAAGGCCCGAGGGTTCGGGGGCGGTAAAGGCCTGATGGTGTTGTTCTTCCGCGACCTGTCGCTGATACAGATGCCAAAGTCCGTAAAGAACTATGCATACGCCGACGAGCGCGAAGACCAAGATCAACGGGTTCCTTCTTCCCTTCATTCAAATTCTCCTGCAACAAGCCTTTATTGAAATCGGTTACGGCTGCGGTGGTGGCGAGGTCGCAGCAGTCCCCAAAAAGTTTGGGGTGCCGGCCGGAGGAGGCGCAGAGAATAGCGCTTGCGCCTCCAGACCGGTCTGGACTTGGTTGTTGAGCTGGTTAGCCGCTGCGACATTCTGCGAATTCATCTCGGCCATCACCAGCTGGCGAAGCATCTGAACCTGCTGGACCTGCGCGAGCGCGATTTCGTTGCTGACCTGAACCGCCTGCAGATTCCCTATCGCCGTTTGATTCTTGAGCTCAAGGGTTTGCAGCGACGCCTGCTCCGCCTGGAAGTTCTGCGCCTGGGCCTGTGCCGAAGCGAGCGCTCCGTTGAGAGTGTTCAGCGTCGTGTCGATGGTCGCCTGCGGACTCTGAACCCCTGCGGTCGAGGCAGCGTTGAAGCCCGGATAAAGTTGCTGAAACTCCTGCGTGAGTCCCTGAAAGGTGTATGAAAGCCCTTCCTGCTCGTTGATCAGATTTCCCAGATTGGTGAGCAGATTCTGGTTGGACTGCCAGACTCCGGCGTCGCCGCCGGTCGTGTTTTTAATCGCGTATTGAAGCTGCTGAGCCAGATTTGTAACGGTGGCGGTCTCCTGTTGGAGTTGCTGCAACTGACGGGCGAACATCTGAGGGTCGAAGACGATCTGAGTGCCGCCTCCGAACTGGGCGCGAGCTGGCACGGGTCGTCCGAACAGACAAATCAGCGCGACCATGATCGCGAGGAACTGCTCCGAGGATTTTCTGCTGTTCATTGATGTATCTCCCTTTGATTGAGCTTCCCATTGGCATGGAACGAATTCCCGTTCGTCCCGATAATCGCTTCTAACGGCGGGGCGAATCGTCGGTGGAGTTTGTCGAGGTACTCCGCCCAGTCCGGCAAACCGCGAATGCGAAGCCATTCAACGGTCCAACGGTCGCCGTGCTGCTCTATCATCCGCCGCGCGGACAGAACGTCGTCCTTCGAGCCCGCGCCGATAAAGGCGAGCGCCGCAGGACCGAGCGAGAACTGGAACAGCCGCCGACCGAGCGGCGAAACGTAATAGTAGTGCCGCTTGGGAGTCGCATCGGCGACGATGTCGATCTGCCGATCGGAAAGTCCGAATCGTCGATACATCTCACGACTCGCAGCATTTTTCGCTTCAGCGTTTGGCAGATAGAGTTTCGTCGGACACGACTCGATAATCACGTCACGATGAGGCGAGTTGGCGATTTCCGCGAGGCTCTGCGTTGCCAGCACCACGGCGGCGTTCTTCTTGCGCAGCGTGCGCAGCCACTCCTCGACCTTCGCGCCAAAGACGCTGTTGGTGAGCATGATCCACGCTTCATCGAGCACGATTAGAGTCGGTCTGCCGTCGAGCCGCTGATCGATGCGATGGAACAGGTAGGTCGCGACCGGCACGACCACTTTCGGTCCCATCGCCATAAGCGTTTCGAGCTCGAACGTGACGAACTGCCCTTCGAGCAGCACATCATGATCCGCGTCAAGGTAGCGCCCGAGAGGACCAGCCAGTGAGAAGGCATTGAGACCATCGCGCAACGTGTTGTCCTGAACCTGGGTAACTAGATTGCTGACGGTGCGTTGCTCCGGGGGGCCTTCCCCGACGAGTTCAAGCGCCCGCCACAGCGCCTTCCGTTGCGCAGGAATCAGTCGAACGCTCTGAAGTTCGAGCCAGTCTTCCAGGAGACTCTGGAGCTTCATCCGGTCGGTCTCGTCGTCGACGCGTGCCAGCGGTTGCAGCGGCACCTCATCCTCGCCCAGGTCGAGGTGTTGTCCGCCGAGTGCCTTGGTCAGAACAAACGCCGAGTAACCTTTGTCAAAAAAGAAAACCTGACCGTCTGGAACCGCGCGGAAGTTCGCCGCGATCGTGCCGAGCGCGACGCTCTTGCCGCTCCCGGTTGGCCCGTAGATCCCGGTATGACCCGTATCGCCGACATGCAGGTTGAGCCGGAAAGGCGTGCTGCCCGTGGTTGCGCCGTAACAAAGCGCGGGCGTGTTCTTCGGATAGTAAGGGCATGGATTCATCGCGAGCCCTGGCCAGATACTTGTCAGTGGGAGGATGTCGGCGAGGTTCTGAGTATTGACCAGCGGCCGGCGCACGTCGTACCAGCCGTGCCCTGGCAGTGATCCGAGCCACGCTTCCACCGCGTTGATCGATTCAATTCGGGGATCGAAGCCCATGTTCTGGCAGACCTTGAACACAAGCTGCGCGTTCTCATCCGCAACGTCAGCCTGGTCCTCGGTGATGACCACTTTGGGAGTGACGTAGCAGTAGCGGACCGCTCCGCCCTCGGCCTCCGTGATCGCCGCGTCGGCGTCAGCGGCCATTTTGAGTGCGTGCTGGTTTTGAAAGGCTGCCCCGGCGCCCGAGCCGAAGTGCTCGCTGATTATGCCGCGCAGCCCCAGTCGCTTCTGGAACCAGTTCCGCCGGTATACTGCCAGTTGGCTGATTGCTGTTCTCGGACCGACCGGAATTCCACGGACGGAGTAGCGATAAGAGATAGGCAGTTCGGTCAGGAACGCGGCCATCTCCGCAAAGGAGAAAGGCGGGAACCCGGACAACGCGACCACGCGGACGTGCCTTCCGCCGATGCGCGGTTTGAATCCGGCGATCAGGTCTTGGTTGGCGAGAACCGCATCCAGATAGGTTGGCGTTCCCGGCACTGCGATCTCGCACATGCGCCCGTTGATGCAACTCGCCAGATGGGAAAGCAAATCTTCCAACCGGAGCGGGGCCAGTTTCCAGACTGGACTGATCGCATCTTCGAACTCGCGGAGCTTCTGCTTGAACCAGCCGAGTTGTCGCCGCCAGTCGGCACGTTTGGGCGCACCCGACAGGAAAACGCCGGCGATCCGGGTTTGTGCGTCAGCCGGTGGACGATACGTGATCGTCAGAACGCATCTCGTCTCGAAGTGCTGGCCTTCCTTGGAATATTGAATCTCGCGCTCACGGTCGAGCGCCGCGCTGACGGGATCGGGAAAAGTTCGGCTCGGGTATTCAACGCTTGGATAACGGATCAGGTCGATGTTGTACTGGAAGCCGTCATCCAGACGGGCGAGTGCGCGATTGCCCTGAGCACGATGCGCGTCGAGTTCCTCGACACTGGCTGAGTTGAGGTCCAGACCGGAGCACTCGAAGGCCGACAGGAATGCGCCGTCCTTCAGCGCGATCGTGTAGTCGTCGACGGGGATTGCGTAGTTGAGCTGATCGGGCAGCCCCAGCAACTTGTCGCGCTTGCGTCTTAAATCCTTGAACTCTTTGAGCAACATATTCTCACCTCTCCACCATCACGCGCGGATCTCCTTCGGTGTCGGCACGGACGGCCGGATTCGTGGCGATGACGCGGTCAGGGCGGAGCGAGCCGGATAGTAGTCTTGGTAGTGCACATGCCGGACGTAGACCCGGCTGAGCTGGGGATCGAACTTCGCGGCCTGAACCAGCGCCCAGTGTCCGACCGTCAGCAGGAACGCCCCCATGGCGATCGTGTACCAGTGGAGTCCACCGCCAAGGATCAGCGCCGCAGCGGTGATCCAGTTGGCTATCGCCAAGGGTCGTTCCGCTCCCGCGAGAAGAATTGGCTGGGTGAGCGATTGATGAATCGCACTCACCCGCCGCTCGCTTTCCGCCATCGGCCATCCTCCCTAGAAGAGCGCTCCGCCGAGGGGGAAGAGCGTGGTCATCAGCTGCGTCGCGCCCAGCGCGCAGGAGCCGCCGAACGCAAGCGACGACATCTTGCGCACTCCGGTTCCATGTTCGCTGACCGACCACATGATCCCGGTGCCGATGATCGCCGCGGTGGTGATTGCGTGAGCGACCGGACCCTGCAGGTCGTTCTGGAGCGTCGTGAGCGGCGCGTCCCACGGCAGTGCGCCGCCAGCCACCGCAGCGAACGCTCGCGCCGGCCAGGCAACGGTCAGAACGCCGAATCCGTAGGTGACCATTGGTGCCCACTTTGCCAACAAACCTTTCATCTCTTTCAACGGCTTCATTTTGCGAACCTCCTTAGTTGATCGAATGAACCTCAAGCCGTGATGGCTTCGAGTCCTTGATCCAGCTTCACGGGTGTCAGTCCGAATCCGTCGCCCACCTTGTATCCGGCGACGAGGACAAGTTCCGTGACTCGTCGCCCTGCAGGCGTACGAACGATGAAGACGAGCAGGTTGATGGTTTCTGCTATGAGTTCTGGTTGCGGTGGCACGCCTGCTTCCTGCACAAGGCTCGAAAGCCTCGTCAGTGCGGCCTTCGCGCTGTTCGCGTGGATCGTAGTGACGCCGCCCGGATGCCCTGTGTTCCATGCCTTGAGCAGGGCGAGTGCTTCCGCACCGCGCACCTCGCCAATGATGATGCGGTCGGGACGAAGCCGCATCGTCGTGCGAACGAGGCGTGTCATATCAGCGCTCTCGGCCGTGTGAAGCTGGACGAGATTCTGGGCGCGGCACTGGATTTCGAGGGTGTCCTCGATGATCACGTAGCGTTCGTTCGGGTCGGAGCGCTCGACCATCTCGTTGATCAACGCTCCCGCAAGGGTCGTCTTGCCTGAGCCGGTGCCCCCGGCAACGACGATATTCAGACGCCGGTGAATTGCTTCGCGCAAAGCCTGGGCATGTGTCTCGTCGAGAATGCCATCGCGAATGTAATCGTCGAGCGTGTAAAGCACCTGCGCTGGCTTGCGCATCACACAGCAGGGCTTTCTTGCGACTGGTGGAAGCAAGCCTTCGAAGCGGATGCCCTCGATTAGCAGTTCACCCTCGACGATTGGACTGCTCGCATTCGCTACCATTCCAAGCGACGCCGCGACGGTTCCGATAAGGCTCTCGACCTGCGAGGCTGGGAGGCGCAGACCGGCTTCGTGCATTCCCTTGCCGTAGGATTCGAACCAGACGCGGCCGTCCTCATTCACAATAATCTCGGTAATCCGAGGGTCGGCGATCGCCGCCAGAATTCTTGTCCCGAGTTGTCGTCTGAGAAGTTCGTCAAGGCGTCGCTCCTGAAGCTGCTGTGGCGAAATCATGCTGACTCACCGTTCCGGCTCGCGCCGCTCTTGGGCGCTGGCGCTGACTGTTCCATCCGTTTCAGCGTCTCCTCGACCTCTGCGCGCCATCCGCGATGGCGCCGCTGGCCGGAAGCGAGAGCCTGCTTGCGTTGCGCTTCGGGGATTTCCGCCAGATGGCTCAGCATGCTCAGAGCGAACTGATCGACCATCGCAAGCAGCGTGGTGAGCTGATGAGCGAGCGGTTTCACGGTTTCCGCCGTCGAAATGCGATTGGCCTGAATGATTCGCTTTTCAGTCGCGGCGAGCGCGGCGTCTGAGAAGGTAAGTCCGGAGCCGCCATCGGATTGAAAGAGCCGCTCCTTCACGTAGCGCGACAGCGTGATGCCGCGCTCGTCGGCTTCGTCACGCAGCCGATGAAATTCTTCTTCGCTCAGGTAAGCGGTGAGTTGTCGTCTCACAGTAATCTCTCCTTGATGCCTTCCTCTTTCGACGCGTCAGCCGGCTCTTTTCCGTTCTCGACGGCGAATTTGAGAAACGAGAGCTGCTCTGCGGGTACCGGCTTCATCTGGTGAGGCTTACTAGCCGGGGCCCGAAAAACGGGGCGCGCTTCAGGCATCACCAGTTTCGGCGCTTCTCTCTCTGTGCCGTCCTTCATTTGCTTCACATCATCGGCAATGTCCGAAGGGCGCTCGATGCGGTCGCTCTTTGACGGCGGAGCAATCTGCGCCAGCCGTTTGAACGATGGGTCGGTGTAATAGCGAAGTTTCGTCGCACGGATCGCCGGTCGGCCGCTGGTAAAGATCAGCGCCTCGTTGGCACCTAGCCGCATCGCTTCGTCGGGCGTGATCAGCGGTCTCGCCACTTCAGGCTCGGAGACGCTAGCGCCCGAACTTGAGATTGTCCGGTGCGCGTGCCGGACGGTCGTCTCTCCGGTCATCTGCGAGAGCAGTCGCGCCGTTTCGATCCGGTTCGGCGCGAATGCAACGCGCGTGTGGCAGTTGGAAGTAATCGCCTCATCATGTCCATAAGCGGCGTGGATCTGACTCAAGTCCTGCGCGATCAGGCAGGCTTTGATTCCGTAGCCGGCGACCAACGACAGGGACTCCGCGAATACGTCGAGCCGCCCGAGGCTCGGGAACTCGTCAATCATCAGCAGCAAACGATGGCGGTAACCGGTCACCGCCCGCCCGTTCCGGAATTCCAGATGTTCGGTAAGACGATGGAGAATCTGACCAAGCATCAGCCGAATCACCGGCTTCAGGCTGTTCTTATGTGCGAGCGGCACTTCGATGTAGAGCGACACCGGTCGTTGGTGATTCATCAAATCCGTAATTCGAAAATCGGAGACCGCGGTGTTCGCGGCGATGACTGGGTCTCGGTAGAGTTCCAGGAATCCCTTCACCTCCGAGATCACGCCCGAGCGTTCGTTCGGGCTCTTGTCGAGCATGCTGCGCATCGCGCGCGCGATAATCGGATGTGTCCTGGTCGGAATGCCGCGCGAATCGGTCCAGCCGAGCGAGCCGGACGGATCGTGCTCGGCCCGCATGATCTGCTGCATGGTGTCGTCGATGGGCTGCCCCGGATCGCACAGCCGCGCTTCGAGTCCGCTGAAAGTCTTGTCCCGTCCTGCGTACAGCTGGTCCAGGATCATTCCGGTGAGAAACGCCGAGCCTTCGCGTGACCAGTGATCCGGTAGTCCCTTTCCGTCCGGGTCGATAATCATCTGCACGATGTTGCGAACATCACGGATTTCGTTGGGCGTGCGCAGCCTGACCTCGGAGAGCGGGTTGTAACGTGCGCCGTCGCTGTCGGCTGAGGCCGGCGCAAACCTGAGACAGACCTGACCCATCCGTTTGCGCGCACCCGCCGTGAGCGCCCAGTTTTCTCCCTTGAGGTCGTGGATGAGGACCGAGTTCGGCCAGGTGAGCAGCGTCGGAACCACGATACCGACACCCTTGCCGCTCCGTGTTGGCGCGAAGACCAGCACGTGCGCAGGGCCGCAATCGCGTATGTATGAAGCCCGTCCCCATTCCCGCCACAGGCCGAGATAGATTCCGGCTCGGCGCGCCAGCGGGCTCAGAATCCGCGTCCGGAGGCCGATTTCTCGGAGCCGGTTACGCATTGAGCTATGTGTATCGATCAATCGACCGGTTCTTAAGTCTCGTGTCGTAGCCCAGCGCGCGGAACCGTGAAGGTCGGAGACGTTTGTGAACCAGCCGTGCCGCACCATTGCAATCACAGCGCACGAAACCGCAGTCACAATCGCCATCGGGTAGAGCGCTTCGCGTGCGCACTGCTCCCATAGCGGCTCCAGTTGCGGAGCCCAGTACCATCGGGTCCACCAGACAATCCACGACCATGGTGCGTAGAGCGCTTCGCTCCTCAAGTGGAAAAGCGGGCGCCCTAACCACGACGCATGGCGAAGCACGCTCGCGGCGTGCTGCGTCGTGACCCAGTTGATCGCGATGAATGCTCCGGCGAGTGACAGCACGGCGAGCCGCTTCGCACGCGCCAGCCTCACATCCCCCGAGAATCCCGGAACCCGATAGGGACGCTGTTCAGCCATTGCGCTCGCTCCCGCGTTCGCGAACTCGATCCATGCCGGAATCGATCCCGCGCTGACGGCTGTGGGCGCGACTCTTGATCACGTCCTTGGAGACCTGGCGCTCACGCAGCTTCCGCTCGTGGTCCTCCGAAAGCTGCCAGCTTCGTTCGTCCGCCCGCTGGGCAAGGCCAAGTCCTGAAAGAAACTGCAGACGATCGATCTCTTGTTCGGCTCGAATCCGAGAACCCTCATTGAGTGGTTGGAACTGGTCATACGTGACGACGCCATTTCCATCGGCCTTTCTCTGCAAGGCCCGGTCGATCTCCGTCCACTGCTCGCGTCTGATAACTCGCTCCCGCGCCCGCAGCATCTCCGGCTCCAGACGCGGACCCAGCTCGCGCGTCGCGATCTCCTGGCTGCGGATACGAATGCCCGAGCGCAAATACTCACGATTGATCTCTAACGGCCTGCCGTTCTCCCGAACACCACGGACCAGCAGATGAACATGCGCGTCGTCCGTGTTGTGATGATCGATCGCGACCCACTCCAGCTTCGTGTCGAGGTCGCGTTTCATCTGACCGACCAGCTCCCGCACATGTTCGCGAAGGTTGAGGCGATCGGCGTCCTCGGGTGAGACGATGAATCGCCACATAAGTTCGTCGCTCTTTTCCCAGTCTCTGACCGTGGTGAGCATGTCGATTTCCTCGTGCTCCGCGTCGAACCCCAACCCCTTGGCAAATTCTTGTTGCGCGCCGGGGCGAGCGAGGTAGCGCGCGTGCGCTGCCCACGCACCGCTCCGGCGGTTGCGCGAGAATGACGCCTTGACCACGCTGCGCCGCGCGTATGCCGGTGGTTCTGAGACTCGAACTCGCGCCGCGCGCATCCCGCTCAGACTTCCGCTCGCCTGCTGTTGGCGGAGACCTCGCCGCACGCCCATCCGCCGCAACGCTCGCGCCCACCACGGCACAAGTTTGCGCGGACGCTCCGCATGCTCGTGGCGAAGCTTGATATCGACCTCCCTCTGTCGCAGGAACCTAGGCCGTTTCATCGCAGACCTCGGTCAATGCCTCGGTGAGGGCGGGTACCAGCTTGGTCGGATTCTCCGGTGTCTGCCCGCCCAGCGCCTCGATGATCTCGCGGACCTGCCCGCTGCTGAGCGTGATCGCATGCAGATCCTGCGCGCGCCGCCATGACTTCCACGCGCGCTTGCCCGTCGCCCGTTCGTCGAGTTTCTTGCGTCCGATTGTCGCAACGTGCGCGCGCTGCGAAGTCGTAAGTCTGCTGGCCTCCTGCGCGACGCTCAGTAGTGCGCCCAACAGAAAGTCGGGCGGTTCCAGATCGAGCCCCGCCAGTGCGATCAGTCCGCCGAGGTTGGCGAGATGATGCACACGGAGTCCTTGCTCAGGGCTGTGACTGTTGCCATTGCCGTTCCCGTTACCGTTGCTGCTCATGGCATTCACCACAGAACGACCGGTTTGATCTCGCCGCGTACGTTCGCTAGCGGAACGGGGCCGAAATAGCGCGAGTCCCAACTCCGGCGATCGTTGAAGCCGAACAGCCACACCTGACCCGCTGCGACTCGATAGCTGCCCCACGCGATATGCCGAAGTGGACGGCCCGCGCTGTCACGCGCTGCAACAGCGCTGCGCTTGAAACGCACGCCGTTCACGGTGACCCATCCGGGTTCGATCTCGACAATGTCCCCGGCAAGAGCGCCTGCGATCTTGCCAACTGGCTCTGCGTTCCCAGAGCATGCGCCGGTGCGCAGATATCCGTGGGCCAGACCTTCCTGGGCGATCGCAATCGGCAGGCAGGCAGCGACCAGATCACCGCGCTGGAATTTGCCGGGGACGACGCGGTATACGCCTGCAGGGGCGGCGCTGTCCGTGTTCGAAATCAGGACGCCGAACGCATTACCGACCGCGACTAGGATCGCTGCCGCGATTGCAATTCCGGCCATCGTCCCGATGGGTCCGCGAGCACCTTCGAGACGCTGAAAATGCAGGCGCTGAGCAAGCGATCCGGCGGGGTTTTCTGCCGTGCTGTACAGTGTGCTGGTCATGGCCGCCTCCGAGGGGGAAAGGCCACGAGTTCGTTGGAGAATCCGCCGAAAATGCCGTGCCGTACCGCAGGTCCTTTATCTTGCTCTACGAACGACCGGCCTTTCCCCCTCTCCAACGCACCCTCCGAATCGACTCCTTCCGCGCGCCGCAAAGCGGCTGAGAAATTTCTGAAAATCCTCACTGCACTTTCTCCGTTCCAGCTTCAGTTGCACGGCCATTCAGCTTCCGGCCCGGCCGAGGCGTACCTTCGAGCTCAGCCTTGATCTGCTTGCAGAGGCGCCACATCGCCGCCGTAATCGTCTCGCCAAGATCGAAGCCCGCGTCTTCGGCCCGGCTGCGCAGTTGATCGATCTCGCGCTTGAGCGCCGCTGGCAGCTTGAAGGTGATCGCTTCGCTTTCCTGTTTGCGTTTGAGAACTCCCATCGCATTTCTCCTTCAAAGATTGGATTGCCGATTTACTTCCCGTACGGGCCGGGGAATACGAGGTCTTGGGTGATCATCACGTCGAACTGGTAACCCGGCCGGATTTCAATCGTTGGCGGCCGATTCAATCCCTGCCCCATCATCTGCTGACCGAGAGCACCGAATTGTCCCGAGGCGGCTGAACCGGCCGTCTGGCTCGCCATCGCCCACTGATTCGGTTGGTAGTAACCATATGGTCCGTAGGTGCCGCCGCCACCGAACGCTGCCATCTGTCCGACCGCCTGTCCGGCGCTGATCAGGCTCATGACGGCGGCAGTTCCAAACGTTGCGAGATAGTGGTGGTCGACCTGATCGGAGAAGCCGGCGTAGCCGCTCTGATCAGCGCCCGGCATCATCGGCAGATTCATGCTGGCGGTGTTCGGAAAGATAAGCCGCTGCCATGCGATCTGAACGCGCTGCTGACCGTACGAAGATGCGTTCTGATAGGCGCCTATGAGCCGACTCCCCTGCGGGATCAGAACCGATCTGCCGGTCGCGCTGTCGAGGACGTTCTGGCTGACCTGCGCGAGGATTGGCCCCGGCAAATCTGAATTGATGCCGCTGATCAGAACAGCGGGGAGGATGCTTCCCGCCATCACCGTGTACGGTGAAGCCGCGGGATGAACGCTTATCGCCGGGTTGTTTTGATCACCGGAGATATACGAGTCGGCTTGCTGTCCTTTAGCGCTCGCGATTTCGAGTGTTCCGCCGCTATGAAACGCCTGCACCATCTCCGGCGATTCGAGCGCCTTCATGTATTTCTCTTCGGCCCATTGCGCATACCGGCTGGGAGGCTTCGGCGCGCTGGGCTGAACGGGGGCCTGGGAGATCGGCAGGGCCAGCATCGGCATCACCGTCGGCGCCGCGTGGGGCAGCGCGCCATGAGCTGCGAGGTCTTCGATTTCGCCCCGATCTCGCGCTGCTGAGCCTGGGTCATCCGCCAATTTCTGGGAAGCGGAACTTTGACTGGTTCCTGAGGACTGGACCCCGAGTGCAAGCGCTACTCCTCCGACCATCGCGACCGCGACGAAAACAACACCGAGGAGACGGTTGAAACGACCGCCCCCGAGATGCTCCTGTTCCTGCTCTTCCTGTTCTTGAATCACGTCTGCTGTTGCCATGGCTGTCACCTCGCTCCGCCCGCATAGGAAATGATCACGCGGTCTTGATCGCGGCCCACGCCGGAGACCAGGATCGCGTCGCTGAAGAGCCGGTCGACGACGTAGTAATTTCCCTTGACCCGGTAGTTCACCATCTGGGTTCCGCTGCCGGCGTTGATGAGGAGCGCGGGAGCCTCACTCGACCTCATCCCGGCCGGCATCTGCACATACACGTGAGAGCCGTCATCGAAGGCACGAACGGGCTTCCACGGAATGTTTGGCCCTGCGACGGTGTACGCGAAGTTGAGCTGTGCCGGATCGACCGCAGCGACCTTCACGATGTTGCCGGAATCACCCGGCGGATCGGCCGCTTCCTGCTTAGCGCTCGCTACGGCTGTATCGGCAGCTTTCATCGTCTCGGCCAGCTCGTCGGGGTAGTAGAACTCCACCTCCTGCATTGCGCGCCCCCGCGACCGGAGCAGCAGGTGGTAAATGTGCTTCGTGGTGTAGATCGTCAGGTTGGTTTCGATCCCCGGAACCTGCGGCTTTACTGCCAGGTGAGGGACGGCATTGCGCGGATCGCCGGAGGCGGCCGGCGTCGCCATCCAGCGCTCGGTATCTCCCAGCGCAACGTCGGTAATCGTCTCACCCGGCTGAAGCTGAATGTCGGTGGTGCGCAGCGGTGCGCAATCGACCGCCGGCTCCGGCTTTTCGTTGTACGGATAGAGCGTGTACTCGGCCGTTCGGTAGACGAGCCATTTGCCGTCTTGCTGATGCTCTTTGAGTGCGGCCTGCACCTCGGCCGGCTGCTGGGCGAGTAGTTGCGCTCCGGTCGGCGGTGGTGGCGTTGCAGACGACTCCGCTGGAGCCTCTGTTACGATCTTCAGTGGCGGTGGCGTGGATGCTTGTTGCTGACTCGCGCACGCACTCAGTACGAGCGCGAGCATTACGCTGCCTGCGGCTATAGACTTCATCGCGCTTCCTCCCTTGTGGCCGGGCTATCCCTGCTGCTCGGTCCAGCTGATTTGCGTCACGTAAAATCCGAGCGGATTGCTTATGATCGCGGCGTCGGAGTTGGGCGGGACGATCTGCGTCTGCAGTACAGCCTCCCAGTGCGTGGGCGCTCCGATAACGACTCCGTTCAGATCGCGTTGCTGCTCCGACCAGCGCACCTGGTAGCTGCTGGGCGAGAGCTGAAGAATCGAATCGATCTGGATCGAGACGGTCTGCTTCTCCGCGAGCTTGAAGGGGTTATGAGTGAAGCCGTCGGAGTGGTAGTAAGCGTCGAGGAACCTGTCCGCCGCGCCGCGCGCATGCGCGAGTAGCGAATTGAGCATCTGATGTTCGACCTGCGCGTCGCTGGTAACCGATCGCGCATTGTGAATGAACGCCGCGACTTCGTAACGCTGCATTCGCGCGGTTACATCCGGAACGGACGTGGGAGTGAGCGGCTGCGGAACGGTCAGCGCGTATCCGAGTTTGTCGACTTCAACGACGTAGGGAATGTAGCGGCTTCGGCTGATGAGCCAGACCATCCCGCTGGCGAGAATCAGCGAGAGCAGCAGCAGCCCGCCGGCCGCTATCTGCCAGTTGCGTTTGCCGAGAACGAGATCGGCGTAACGCTCATCCCACTCTCGACGCGCCTCGACGTAGAGATTCGCACCCATCGCTCGCACGCTCCTCGCAACCGACGTTTCGATGCGTCGATTGACAGTCCGAGAACTGTCCGACTTTTGTCCGAGTTCTTACTCGGAAGAGGTGAGAAACGAACCAACGACGAGAGCGGAAATGCCCCGATTTAATTGGGTCTGGTTGAACTATGTTGGGGCGTGTTGCAAGCGGGGATCGATTCGTAATCAGCAGGTCGTCGGTTCGACTCCGACGGGTGGCTCCAAAAAATCCAGGACTTTTGCCACTTCAGGGCCTTCGTTCAACTCCGACTGCGCCCAATTTTGCGCCCCTTCCCGCGCGACTCCGACTCCCCCGCCACGATCTTCAAGCCCCGCGATCACGGCTTCTTTACATTTAACCTTTGCACAGCGGCCTCCGAAGACACCGCTAAAAGCCGCCGGTTAGCCGACGAGGCGATCATATTCGGCGTGATCGCCGATCCAAGAACCACAAGATCCCGCCCTCGACATCAACGCCGAGGGTGCGATGATGAAGGCCTACTCGGGAAGACCAAAAGCGGCTCACACGCTTGAGATGAAGAGAAGGGTGACGAGGATCATCTTTGAGAAGGCGATATTTCTCATCGGCCAAGCGCTGGACTGCCGGTCGCAGGCCCCGGTAGCAGGCCCAAAACTTCGGGGAGGCGAAGTGCCTCAAAATTCGGTGGATTTGCTCCCCGCATGGTCGCGAAGGGCTTCATCGGCAAGCGCGTCGAGTTTCCCCGCGGTTACGTCTCGCTCGATCTGACGATCCCATGCGGCCGCATCAAACCCGGCGAACCACTGCCGAAACTGTGCAAGTTCCTCAGCCGAGAGACCGGAGACTCTCTTCTCGAGCGCTTCGAGTTTACTCATGGAAGAGACGATACCACCTCCTCTTTTCGCGGGCTAACGCCTATCCGGTGAGCAGCCGCCCACGCATGCACCCGTGTGGGCAGGTGGCTGTAATTCCAGTCGCGCCGAAGGCCGAAGGGATAGAAAGGCGGCCCGGTGGCGACCATCTTTCGATCGGAAATCGTCTCGCGGATAGCGAAAGTCGCGGTGCCCAATTTTGCGCCCTCACTGCGTACCGCCGCCGATCACCCGATGTCGATCGGTATCATCAATCAACGTGCCGGAACTCCCTATGCCCCAGCGATTTTGTTGATTCCGAGTATTAAGGAATGAGACCGATTAATCTCGATGTCTTGGAGCTGAAATACACTTCGTAATCGGCAGGTCGCCGATTTGACTCCGACGGGTGGCTCCAAAAAATCCAATAATATCAACATGTTTTTTGAGACCAGCAAAGACATGGGGTCGCTCACTGGGGCGAAGTGTCCGCATTTGCCGAGGAGTGCCGAGCTCCTTCCAAGGAACGTGGACGGCGAAGGGCACCTGCTCGGCGCGGCTCTGAAGAATGCCGACCCGAAGGATTCTTTCTATCTAACAGAAAAGCCTTCGTCCCCAAACACGCAAACACATTTGATCGGCCAGACGACAAGCCTAAATCGAAGGGGGGCCGACAGAGTTGGCGGCGAATCAGTCTGCTGGTTTTGGGTCGTATCGGATGTTAGATTAGTTATTGACCCACTCGGCAGACTTTGTGCCATGCTTCGTGGCATTTGAAACAAACGTCAGACCCTATGCCTGCTTGATGGCAATGTGCTGCTCACAAGGTGACAATTGTCTTCGCGAAGGAGTGCCGGTGGGTCATCCTTTTTGGAAGTATGTCGAGTCTCAACAGCCTTAAGTTAACAAGGAGACTCAGCGACCTAGCAAAGTTATTGCGGTTCAAGCCGGCCGCACTCTCCTACATTTTGTTCAAACAGCCGCCTGCGACCAAATACAGAGTTTTTGAAATCCCCAAGCGTAAAGGCGGGACGCGCACCATTAAGGCCCCAGCAGAAGCCTTGAAGCTGGTCCAGCAGAGGCTCTCCGATCTGCTTCAAGATTGCCTTGATGAAATTAACCAAGCGAAAAACCGGAGAGATAGGATTGCACATGGGTTTAAGCGCAAGCGTTCAATTATCACCAACGCAAGGCAGCACCGCAACCGCCGCTACGTTTTCAATATAGACCTCGAGAACTTCTTTCCTTCAATCAACTTCGGCCGCGTGCGCGGTTACTTCACCCAGGATATCAGTTTCAACCTCGATAAAGATGTGGCGACTGTAATAGCGCAGATCGCATGTCACGAGAATGGACTGCCACAAGGCAGTCCTTGCTCACCAGTAATATCCAACCTGATCGCCCACATTCTCGACATACATCTCGTGCGCCTCGCTTCGGCAGTCGGATGCACTTATTCGCGGTACGCGGACGATTTGACGTTTTCGACGAACAAAAAGACTTTCCCTCCAGAGATCGCGGAACCTGCTGGAACTGATGCGCATTTCTGGCGTCCCGGCATGGAGTTGCAGAAAATCATAACACGCTCAGGATTCCAGATAAACTCCGCAAAAACGCGTATGCAATACCGAACTTCACGGCAAGAAGTCACAGGGCTTATCGTGAACAAGAGGATCAACGTTCGCCATGAGTACAGACACACCGTGCGGTCGATGGTCCACAGCCTTTTGACGAAAGGATCGTTCGAGGTTTATGCGTCCACTGAAACAGCAGGAAAAGTAACTAAGTAAAAACGAAAGGGTACGGCGAATCAACTGCATGGAATGCTGGGCTTCATTGATAGCATTGATCTTTACAATAAGAAGAATACGGCGGAATCAACCGCTTCCGGCGGCCTTTCAAGTAGAGAGCTGCTGTATCAAAGGTTTTTGATTTACACAACTTTTTATGCAGCAGAAACCCCTGTGATTATCTGCGAGGGCAAGACAGACAACGTGTATCTAACCCATGCGATACGCAGCCTTGCTAAGGATTTCCCTGATTTGGCAGAGATTACGACTCAGGGCGAAATACGCCTGAAGGTGAGGCTCTTCAAATATCCGCGATCGAGCACGGCGCGCATCCTCGGGCTGAATGCCGGAGGTAGCAGTTCCCTTGCGAACTTCATTTACACATATAAGAAAGAGACGGACAAAATCAAAGCTTCCGGCGAAAATAATCCAGTTATAATACTCTACGACAGCGATTCAGGCGCAAAGAAAATTCGCAATGTGTTAACCAAGGCCACTGGAACCACGGTACAGGGCTCAGAGCCTTTCGTTCGCGCGATTCGGAATCTGTATGCAGTGCCCACTCCACTTTTTAACGGCGTCAACGAGTCGAAGATAGAGGACTTTTTTGACGATGCCACGAAGGTAATAGAAATTGGCGGCAAAACGTTCAACGACGGCAACAACTTTGACGTAGCGAAGCATTACGATAAGAATATCTTTGCTTACCAGGTCGTCGAAAAAAAAGCAGCCTCGATTAATTTTGACGGGTTCCGGCCGCTCTTAACCAATCTGGTAGCGGTCATTAGATCGCACTCTGCAGCAAGGCCGACCTAACTACTGAAGCGAAGCGTTATGGGTGCGGGGCGGCATCGGCGGACGTTTCGCGATCGCGATAGACCAGATAATAAATCAGCGGCACCACGATCAGCGTGAATGCGGTCGAAGCGAAAATCCCAAAGATAAATGACCACGCCAGGCCCGAGAAGATCGGATCGAGCGTGATTACCGCCGAACCCAGCATCGCCGCGCCCGCGGTCAGCGCGATCGGCCGCAGACGAATAGCCCCGGCCTCCAAGATCGCCTGCTCGAGGCTCAGTCCGTGCGCGACCCCATGATGGATGAAGTCGATCAGGATGATCGAGTTACGCACCACTATGCCGGCCAGCGCGATCATCCCGATCATCGCAGTGGCGGTGAAAAACGTTGGGTCGGCGAAACCGGCGATGGGCCGATTGGTCAACAGATCGAGCAGGAAGAACCCCGGCATGATGCCGATCATCGTAAGCGGAATCGCGGCCATGATGATGAGCGGCATCGCCAGCGACCCGGTTTGCGCGACTAATAGC
>DAHVFK010000240.1 GCA_027317055.1 Betaproteobacteria bacterium
GCTTACCGTACGTGCTTACCTCTGTCCGCCTCCCGTTCGCGGTGATGCTGGAAGCTCTCCTAGGCTCCCAGCGGGCGCGCGGCGCGCAGCGGCGCCGCGTTCGACTCGAGCATGCTGATCTCGCCGGCGATCTCGGCGCCTTCCTCGACCTTGATCTTGGCGTAGCGGATCTTGCCCGACACCTTGCCGGTGGCGTGGATCACGAGCTGCTTGCGCACCGTGAGTTCGCCTTCGAGGCGGCCGTGGATCTCGGCGTTGTCGACCGCGACGGTGCCGCTGAAGATGCCCTGCGGCGCGATCTGCAGTACGCGTGCGTCGAGGGTGGCCTCGATGCGTCCCTCTACCGCAAGCGTGTCGCAGTCGGTGATCTCGACACCCTTCATCTTGATGTCCGGCCCGACGATCAGCTTCGCTTCGCCCTTGCCGGCGGGCTTGCCTGCCTCGGCGTGCGGCGCGGACGCAGGCGCGGACGGTGCGACGCGCTCGGGTGCGCTCGCCTGCGGCGCGGGCGCAGCGGGCGTGCGCGCGGGAAGCGACTCGTCGCGACGGCGGAATAGACCTTCTTTTTGCAGCATGGGGATTCCTTGGTGGGTGGTTGAACGGCGCTGATGCCATGCACATTGCGTGCCGATGACGAAAGCGCGCATAAACAGCGAGTTGTAAAACGGGCCGGTGTGCCGAGTGTCGCCGTGGGCCGACGCCCGCGTTCGGCGCGTTCTCTGACGATGCGTGCAAACAAGCTTTCGGATGTGCTGTCGCATCACTTGCGTATGTGCTTACGCATCACTTTCGTTCGCGCAAAGATTCAGGGCGGAAATATACCGAAAGCCATGATTGCGTCGAGTTGTCGGTGATTTTGCGTCGATATGCAAGGCGGGTGCCAAGCTTGGGTCGTATGGTGGTAATGCTTGCGCATCGATACAACACAAGACGTCAACCCACTGGAGAGGAGGATGTATGGCAGACGATACGAAACCCGCATTTGCTAATCCGGCACCGCTCGGCTTGATAGGTTTTGGATTGACCACGGTGATCCTGAGCCTGGTCAATGCCGGAGTGCTGCCGCATGGCGGCGAGCCGGTGGTGTTGCCGCTGGCGTTCGCCTTCGGCGGCTTGGCCCAGATGATCGCCGGCATACTCGAGTTCCGCACCGGCAACACATTTGGCATGACGGCGTTCGTGAGCTACGCGGCATTCTGGTGGTGGTTCGCGTTCCTCCTCCTGTTGGGCGGCAACCACCTGCTGGATCTATCGCAGGCCGGCAGCACGATTGGCGTGGCGCTGGTGGTATGGGGCGTGTTCACGCTGTACATGTGGATTCCGACCTTCAAGCTGAGCAAGGCGCTGTGGTGGGTGTTCCTCACCTTGTGGATCACCTTCTTCCTGCTGGGCGGCGGTATCCTGCTCGGCATGCCCATCCTCACCAGGATCGGCGGTTGGATCGGGCTGGCGTGCGGCCTGCTCGCCATGTACACCAGCTTCGGCATAGTGACCAACGCCACCTTCGGCCGGCCGGTCGTCCCGCTCGGCGCGGCCAGCTAGGCACGACTCTCGCCAACCTTGCGGCGGCCGCGCCCCGCGGCCGCCGCACGCGCATTAAGGAGGACCGGACATGAGCAACGTGAACACAGAGCAGCCCAACGAGGCCCAGCTCGCGGTGCACTGGAAGGAAGAGGGATACTACTACCCTCCGGCCAGCTTCGTGGCGCAGGCCAACATGACCGACGGCTCAATTCTGGAGCGGTTCGGAGAGAAGAACTTTCCGGAGTGCTTCAAGGAGTACGCCGACCTTCTGACCTGGTACAAATACTGGGAAAAGACACTCGACACTTCCACGCCGCCGTTCTGGAAGTGGTTCGTGGGCGGCGAACTGAACGCTTGCTACAACTGCGTGGATCGGCATTTGGCGCAGAACCGCAACAAGACGGCGATTCATTTCGTTCCCGAGCCTGAGGGCGAGCGCACCCAGCACATCACTTACCAGGAGCTCTGGGTGCGCGTGAACGAGCTTGCTGCGCTGCTGCGCGACGCCTGCAAGCTGAAGCGCGGCGACCGGGTCACTCTGCACTTGCCCATGACCCCCGAGCTGCCCATCACCATGCTGGCTTGCGCGCGCCTGGGCGTCATCCACTCGCAGGTTTTCAGCGGGTTCTCGGGCCAGGCCTGCGGCGATCGCATCGCGGATTCTGGCAGCCGCGTGCTGATCACCATGGATAGCTACTACCGCAGCGGCAACCTGCTCGACCACAAGAAGCTGGCGGACATTGCGTTCGACAAGGCCAAGGAGGAAAAGCTCGTCACCGAGAAGGTCCTGGTGTGGCAGAGGCATCCGGGCAAGAACTCCTCCCCGACCCCCCTGGTGAACGGGCGCGATTTCGTCGTCAACGAGCTGCTGCCGAAGTATCGCGGCCAGCGCATCGAGCCGGAGCGCATGCTCGCCACGGACCCCTTGTTCCTGATGTACACCAGCGGCAGCACGGGGCGCCCGAAGGCCTGCCAGCACAGCACCGGCGGCTACCTGTCCTACGTCGCGGGCACCTCCAAGATCATCCAGGACATCCACCCGACCGATGTGTACTGGTGCATGGCCGACATCGGCTGGATCACCGGCCACTCGTACATCGTGTACGGCCCGCTCGCGCTGGGGGCCTCGACAGTCATGTATGAGGGCGTGCCGAATTTCCCCGACGCCGGCCGGCCGTGGCGCATCGCCGAGGAGCTCGGGGTCAACATCTTCCATACCTCGCCCACCGCGATCCGCGCTCTGCGCCGCGCGGGCCCGGACGAGCCCAAGAAGTACAACTACCACTTCAAGCACATGACCACGGTCGGCGAGCCGATCGAGCCGGAAGTCTGGCGCTGGTACTACAACGTGGTCGGCAAGGGCGAGGCCGCGATCGTGGACACCTGGTGGCAGACCGAGAACGGCGGCTTCCTGTGCAGCACCATCCCGGCGCTCGCACCAATGAAGCCCGGCAGTGCGGGGCGCGGGGTGCCCGGCATCTACCCGATCATCTACGACGACGACGGCAAGGAGATTCCCGCGGGCGCGGGCAAGGCCGGCAACATCTGCATCCGCAACCCCTGGCCCGGGCTGATGCAGACCATCTGGGGCGACCCGGAGCGCATGACGAAGGTCTATTTCGAGCGCTACTGCAAGAACAAGAACAGCAAGGACTGGCACGACTGGCCGTACTTCGCCGGCGACGGCGCGGTGCACGCGGCGGACGGGTACTTCCGCATTCTGGGGCGCATCGACGACGTGATCAACGTCGCCGGCCACCGCCTCGGCACCAAGGAGATCGAGTCGGCGGCGCTTACCGTGCCCGAAGTGGCGGAGGCCGCGGTGATCGCGGTGCCGGACGAGATCAAGGGCCGCGTGCCCGAGGTGTACGTGTCGCTCAAGCCGGGCGTGACGGGCGACGAAGCACTGGCGCGGCGCATCACCAAGGCCATCGAAACCGAGATCAGCCCGATCGCCCGCCCGCGCAAGGTGTGGATCGTGCCCGACATGCCCAAGACACGCTCGGGCAAGATCATGCGCCGGGTGCTGGCGGCGCTGTCCACGGGCGGGGACCCGGGCGACATCACCACGCTCGCCAACCCGGACGTGGTGGAGAAGATCCGCCAGCAGGTCGCGCGCGTCTAGGGTCTCCGGCGCGGATCAGGCCGCGCGGCCCGCGAGCGGCGGGCGCGCGCTCGCCTCGCGCGCGATCGAGCGCTGCGAGGCGAGCGCGAGCGCGGTCAGCTCGCTGGCGAGCATGCGCAGCACGTCGTCGAGCGACAGGATCCCGACCAACCTGCCCTCGGCGTCGACCACCGGCAGGCGGCGCGTGCCGCTGTCCTGCATCTTGTCGACCGCTTCGAACACGCCGTCCGTTTCCTGAGCGAGCGCGAGCTCGCTCGACATCAGGTCGCGCATCAGGCGCGCAGCTTCGCGCAGGTCCGTCTGGGGCTCGGCCACGACCACGACGCGGCTGCAGATTTCCTTGATCTTCATGGCGCCTCCGGAGCGAATGCGCTCAGGCTAGCGCTTGCGCCCCGATCCGGTTTGACGAGGATCAAGCCCTGGCGCGCCTCAAAAGCGTGCGCCGCGCGCGCCTTGCGCACTGAAACCATGCGCTCCGGCGCACCGCCGCCGCATGGTGCTCGCGGCGAAAGGGCATGGCACGTTCGTTGCGAGGTCCCGGGACGAGGCAGCTATGAGGCCGCCGGGATCCCAACCAATCTCACTCAAGAGAGGACACGCATGAAACGTCGCACATTCGTCAAGGGCCTGACGCTGGGGGCTGCCACCGCCGCGGGCGGGCTGATGTCTTCCAGCCTGTTCGCCAAGCCAACGGTCAAGGTCGGGGTGCTGCATTCGCTCTCGGGCACGATGGCGATCAGCGAGACGGTGCTGAAGGACGTCGACCTGATGACCTTCGAGGAAATCAACCGCAAGGGCGGGGTCATGGGCCACATGATCGAGCCGGTGGTGGTCGACCCGGCCTCCAACTGGCCGCTGTTCGCCGAGAAGGCGCGCCAGCTGCTCACGGTGGACAAGGTCGCGGCGGTGTTCGGCTGCTGGACCTCGGTCTCGCGCAAGTCGGTATTGCCGGTGTTCGAGGAACTCAACGGGCTGCTCTACTACCCGGTGCAGTACGAGGGCGAGGAGCTGTCCTACAACGTTTTCTACACCGGCGCCGCGCCCAACCAACAGGCCATCCCGGCGGTCGAGTACCTGATGAGCGAGGACGGCGGCGGCGCCAAGCGCTTCTTCCTGCTCGGCACCGACTACGTGTACCCGCGCACGACCAACAAGATCCTGCGCTACTTCCTGCACTCGAAGGGCATCACCGACGCCAGTATCGAGGAGGTCTACACCCCGTTCGGCCACAGCGACTACCAGACTATCGTCGCCAACATCAAGAAGTTCGCCGGCGGCGGCAAGACCGCGGTGGTGTCGACCATCAACGGCGACTCCAACGTTCCGTTCTACAAGGAGCTCGGCAACCAGGGCCTGAAGGCGACCGACATCCCGGTGGTCGCGTTCTCGGTCGGCGAGGAAGAGCTGCGCGGGGTCGACACCAAGCCGCTGGTCGGACAGCTCGCGGCGTGGAACTACTTCATGACGCTCAAGAATCCGGTCAACGAGAGCTGGAAGAAGGAATGGGCGGCGTACACCGAGAAGAAGAAGCTCCCCTCGGCCTCCAGACCGCTCACCAACGACCCGATGGAGGCCAGCTACATCGGCATCCACATGTGGAAGCAGGCGGTCGAGAAGGCCGGAACCTTCGACGTCGACAAGGTGATCGCCGCCATGGGCGGGCAGAAGTTTCACGCCCCCGACGGCTTCACGATCGAGATGGATCCGCACAACCACCACCTGCACAAGCCGGTGTTCATAGGCCAGGTGCGCGCCGACGGGCAGTTCGACGTGGTGTGGAAGACCAAGGGGCCGATCAAGGCGCAGCCCTGGAGCCCGTACCTGCCGGAGGACAAGGGCAAGGAAGAAATCGCGGTGAAGATGACCAAGAAGAGCTGAGCACGTAGTGCGCAGCCTCTTCTCGGCCGCGCTCCTGGCGCTGGCGGCGCTCGTCCCGCCGCCGGCGCTGGCGCTGGACGCCGCGACGGTGCACAAGCTGGCGTTTGGCGACACGAGCGAGGACAAGATCGCGGCGATCAACGCGCTGGTCGAATCCGGCGACGAACAGGCCGAGCCGCTGCTGAAGGCTTTGCTGGCCGGATCGGTGCAAACCTCGGGCGACCGGGTGC
>DAHVFK010000241.1 GCA_027317055.1 Betaproteobacteria bacterium
GGTACACTCGGTCAAGAAGTCGCTCGCCGAATACGGCGAGAAGCTCGAGGGCGGCGAGAAGGAGAAGATCGAGGCCGCGCTGAAGGAAGCCGAGGAAGCGATCAAGTCGGGCGACAAGGCGCAGATCGAGGCCAAGTCGCAGGCGCTGGCGCAGGCCTCGCAGAAGCTGGGCGAGAAGATGTACGCCGACGCGCAGGCGGCGCAGGGCGACGCGCAGTCGGGAGGCGAGCAGGCGCAGGGCGAGAAGAAGGACGACAGCAACGTCGTCGACGCCGAGTTCACCGAAGTCAAGGACAAGAAGGCCGGTTGAG
Source organism: Betaproteobacteria bacterium (assembly GCA_027317055.1). GTDB lineage: Bacteria > Pseudomonadota > Gammaproteobacteria > Burkholderiales > SG8-39 > DAHVFK01. The sequence continues at coordinate 312 of DAHVFK010000241.1, forward strand.
CGTCGGCCGCCGTTAAGCGCACACGGGCGGCGGCGAAAGCCTGCCGCCCGTTCGGCGTCTGGAAAGGGAAATGGCGAAACGCGACTACTACGAAGTGCTCGGCGTCAACCGCGACGCGAGCGAGGAAGAAATCAAGAAGGCCTACCGCAGGCTCGCCATGAAGTGGCATCCGGACCGCAATCCGGACAACCCGAAGGCGGAAGAGCACTTCAAGGAAGCCAACGAAGCCTACGAAATTCTCACCAGCGCGGAGAAACGCGCCGCCTACGACCAGTACGGGCACGCAGGGGTGCATCCGCAGGCCGGCGCGGGCGGCCCGACCGGGTTCGGCGATATCTTCAGCGACATTTTCGGCGAGATATTCGGCGGCCAGCGCGGCGGGCGCTCCGCCGTCTACCGCGGCGCGGACCTGCGCTACAACCTGCAAATCACCCTCGAGCAGGCGGCGCACGGCTTCGAAACCAAGATCCGCATTCCGGGCATCGCCGCGTGCGAAGCCTGCGACGGCAGCGGCGCGCGCAAAGGCACTCAGACCCAGACCTGCCCCACCTGCCACGGCGCCGGCCAGGTACGCATCTCGCAGGGCCCGTTCTCGATCGCCCAGAACTGTCCGCGCTGCCACGGCAGCGGCAAGATCATCCCGCATCCGTGCGGCAGCTGCGGCGGCACCGGCCGCGTCAAGCTGCAGAAGACCCTCTCAGTGAAGATTCCCGCCGGCGTCGACGAGGGCGATCGCGTGCGCCTCTCGGGCGAGGGCGAACCGGGCGTGAACGGCGGCCCGGCGGGGGATCTTTACGTGCAGGTACAGATCAAGCAGCACGCGGTCTTCCAGCGCGACCACGACGACCTGCACTGCGAGATGCCGGTCTCGTTCGCCACCGCGGCGCTCGGCGGCGAGATTGAAATCCCGACGCTGGACGGCTCTGCGCAGCTCAAGATCCCGGCGGAAACGCAAAGCGGCAAGGTCTTCCGCCTGCGCGGCAAGGGCATCGTCGGCGTGCGCAGCCACACGCCTGGAGACCTGTTCTGCCACGTGGTGGTCGAGACGCCGGTCAAGCTCACCGAGCGGCAAAAGGAGCTCATGCGCGAGTTCGAGTCGATCAGCCAGGAAGACACCGCCCGCCATAATCCCCGCAGCAAGTCCTGGCTGGAGAAGGTGAAGGAGTTCTTCGAGGGCTGACGATAACCGCAAGGCCGGTGATAGACTAGCCCGCGTCCAGTCCTTCCGGGGGGAGACGGCATGCGGCGGCTGGCGCTATCAATCACAAAAATCGTGCTTGGGCTGGCATTGGCGGTCCTGAGCCTTTCCGCTCACGCGGACCAAGTCCTCGAGCGCGCCAAGCGGTTGCTCGAGCAGAAGCAGCCCTCCCAGGCCTACGAGATGCTGCTGCCGCTCGAAGCCGAGCGCGCGGGAAACCCGGAATTCGACTACCTGCTTGGGATCGCAGCGCTCGATTCCGGCCACCGGGAACGCGCCATCTTCGCGCTCGAGCGCGTGCTGGCAGTACAGCCCAACAACGCTCTCGCCCGCGCAGAAATCGCACGCGCCTACCTGGCGGTCGGCGAAAAAGACACCGCGCGGCGCGAGTTCGAGAACGTCAAGCGCGAACTGATCCCGGCCGAGGCGAGAGCCACGATCGACCGCTACCTGTCGGCGATCACAGCGGCGGAAACGACCCAGGTGCAGGGCTACATCGAGCTCGGCGTGGGCACCGACAGCAACGTCAACAGCGCGACCAGTAATTCGCAGATCGCCTTGCCCGCCTTTGGCGGTCTGATCGCGACCCTGAACTCGGCCGCGACGAGCAAGAGCGACAACTTCACCAGCGTGGCGGGGGGGGTCAACTTCACCCGTAAGCTCGATGATCCCTGGTCCATGATCGGCAGCGTCGCGGGCAACGCCAAGTTCAATCAAAACGAGGATCAGTTCGACACCGATACGCTGGACGGCAACCTCGGTGCGCGCTGGGCGGCGGACGCGAACGCGCTGACCCTGGCCGCACGGCTGCAGACTTTCGAGGTCGACAACTCCCGCTACCGCGACTCGCGCGGGCTGATCGGCCAGTGGCAGCACAATCTGGACGGGCACCGCCAGGTCACCGGCTACATGCAGTACGCGCAGCTGCGCTATCCGACCCAAAGCATCCGCGACGCCAACCGCGGCATCGTCGGCGTCGCCTACGCGCAGGCGTTCTCGAGCAGAACCTCGCCGGTGCTGTTCCTCAGCGCCTACAGCGGCAAGGAGAAGGAAATCGCCGACGGCGTGCCTCATCTGGGGCACAAGCCCGCGGGCATTCGAATCGGCGGACAGTTCAAGCCGGCGGAAGGTTGGATCGTCTTTGGCGGCGTCAACTACGAGGAGCGTCGCTATGGCGGCCCGGAGCCGATCTTCCTCGCCACGCGCAAGGACAAGCAGATCGACCTTCGCGCGGGCGCGAGGTATCTGTTCCGCGCCGGCACAACGGTAATCGCACAAGTGACCGGAACCGACAACAGGTCGAACATCGACCTTTACCAGTTCAAGCGCACGATAGGGGCGGTGTCGATCCGTTTCGATTTTTGACGGTATCAGGGCGGGAATGTGACAAATTTCCTTGCTCTGCGCTTCTTGGGCGTGCGTTATGTTCAGAGGGAGAGGGACCGGCTCGGCAGCAGAGATACCAAATCCAGATGAACACGACAGCACCGTTTCAGGTGCGGAGGGGCGCGTGGGTGGTGCTTGCGCTGGCTTCCGCGGTGATGGCCGACAATGCAGCCGCCAGCGCGGGCAGCGTCGACTTCAGTATCGGTGGCGTGGTCGCTACCCGGCCCGACGGTCAACAGCGGCCGCTGACGAAAGGCGCCGAGCTCGAGAACGGAGACGCGATCCACACCAATAGTGGCCGGGCCCAGCTCCGCTTTCCGGACGGGGCCTACGTTTCGCTGCAGCCGAACACCGTGCTCGTAATCAGGGAGTACAACTTCGACGGCAAGACCGATGGCAGCGAGCGCGGCTTCTTCTCGCTCCTAAGAGGCGCAATGCGCGCCGTGACAGGCCTCATCGGCAGGGTACACCACAGCGCCTACCAGATCGTCACGCCGACCGCGACCGTCGGCATCCGCGGCACCGGCGGCCTGATCGTGATCCTGCCCGACGGCTCGACCCTGATACGCGGCAGTAGCGGCATCTGGTCACTCAGCAATGCCTCCGGGTCGATCGACGTCCCCGCGGGCACCAGTGGCCTCGCCTCCACTGATTCCAGCACGCCCCCGCAGGAAACCAGCGGCGTCCCCTCAGTCCCGCCTGCGCCGCCTAGGACTGCCGGATCCGGCTTCGTTGCCGGCGACGAGCGAAACAGCGCCGGCAATCCTGTCGCATTAAGGGTAGTTCCGCTGCAAAGCGGCGGCGGCTACTCGGCTAATATTGCATACGGAGTGACGCTTGCGGGAACCGTCGGCGTTCTCAATAGCGCGGGGAGCGCAACAGGAAGCTTTGACACATCGGGCCGACTCACCGGCGTTTCCTCTGGCAGCAATACGTATCAGCTGATATCCGGTGCCCAGACCGAATTCGGCACCGACGGGATCCTCGCCTGGGGACGCTGGATCGGATCTGCCGCGGTACCCGGAGCGCGTCCGGGTATCGAAAGTTACAACGCAGATCAAGGCCTACACTACGTCATTGGCATGCCGACACCGACCCTGCCGGCGAGCGGCACCGCGACCTATGCACTGCTTGGCGCAACGAGCCCAACCTACGTGGACGGGCACACCGCGCCCGGAGTATTTTCAGGCTCCATCAATGTGACCTTCGGCGCAAGGCCGGTGGCAGCGATGGACTTCAACATCGCCATGCCAGACCAGACCTTTGCGCTGAAGGCCACTGCGACGTCGTTATCGGGAAGCACCTTCGCCGTTAGCGCGGCGGCGACCAATTCGTCCGTTTGCTCGGTCGCCTGCCCCGCGAACATCAACGGATTCTTCGCCGGTGCGAACGCCGAGCGCATCGGGTTGGGCTACATTATCAATCCGGGCTTTACTGCCAGCCAGGCTTACTCGGTTTTGGGCGCAGCGGCATTTGAGAAATAGAGAATTCGATCGATCGTTTCGGTTTCTTCGCCAGCCCTCGAACGCGAATATTTCAGGCAGCTGAAGCAGCGCCCGGTCCGTAAGGGAATAGTTCCGCGCACAGGACCGTGCGATATGCTTAGATGCAACTCTGTGCAAAAAGGCCGCCGAACCATGAAGACACTGCTGACCCGAATCGCCTGCGCCTGCGCCCTGGGCCTGGCGATGGGCACCGCCGGCGCGCAGCCGGCTCCGGGCGTGACGTCGAGCACGATCCTGCTCGGCGAATCGGCCGCGTTCACCGGACCGGCGCAACAGCTGGGTATCCAGATGCGCGACGGTATGATGCTCTGGTTCAATCATGTCAACGCCCAGGGCGGCGTCAACGGACGCACCATCCGCCTCGCGACCCGAGACGACGGCTACGAGTCCGACCGGGCGGCGGAGAACACGCGCAAGCTGATCGAGGACGACAGGGTATTCGCGCTGGTGGGCTACGTCGGTACGCCGACCAGCAAGGCCGCGCTTCCGGTGTTCACCAAGGCGAAGGTTCCGTTCGTGGGCCCGTTCACCGGCGCCGAGCTGCTGCGCACCCCCGTCAACCCCTACGTGTTCAACGTCCGCGCCAGCTACTACGACGAGACCGACCGCATCGTGGAGCAGTTGCTTACCACGGGAAGCAAGCGCTTCGCGGTGTTCTACCAGAACGACAGCTACGGCCTGGCCGGCCTGACCGGGGTCCAGATCGCGGTGAAGAAGCGCGGCGGCGAGATCGTCGCCACCGGAACCGTCGAGCGCAACACGGTGGACGTGGCGAAGGCCGTGAAGGCGATCCTGCCCAAAGAACCCGACGCAGTGATCATGATCAGCGCCTACAAGTCGATCGCCGCCTTCATCAAGATGGCGAAGAAGGACGGCTACGACGGCCAGTTCTACAATGTCTCCTTCGTGGGCTCGACGGCGCTCGCGAACGAGCTCGGCAAGGACGGCGTCGGCGTCGCCATCTCGCAGGTGGTTCCGTTCCCCTGGAGCCTCAAGGTGCCGGTCGTGGAGGAATTCAACGATCTCGCCAAGAAGGCCAAGGTCGACATCAACTTCTCCAGTCTGGAGGGATTCCTGGTCGCGAAGGTTACGGTTGAGGGGCTGCGTCGCGCGGGCAAGAACCTGACCCGGGAGAGATTCACCGAGGCGCTGGATACGATGAACGACGTGGATTTCGGCGGATTCGCGGTGAGCTACTCGCCCAAGAAGCACAACGGTTCGATGTACGTTGACCTGACGATCATCGGCCACGACGGCGGCTTCAAGGACTGACCCCGCCACAGGCGGGACTCCGCACTCAGCCGCGGCGCCAGGTGGTGCCCGCGGGCCCGTCCT
>DAHVFK010000242.1 GCA_027317055.1 Betaproteobacteria bacterium
CCCGACGGCGGCGGCGGGTTGGTATTCACCAGCGAGGGAGGGGGTCGCAGCTGGTACCAGAAATAGCCCGCGGTGCAGACCGCGAACGCGGCCAGCACGCCGACGGCGATGTAGAACGGCAGGCGTGGATTGGGCTCCTTGAACTTGGCCTCGAACACTTTCTTGGCCGCTACGCGCTCGGCGGACTGAGCGCCGCTTGCTTCGACGCGCCCGGCCGGCTGCGACGGGCGGCGCGGCGGCGGGGGTGCCGCGGGCTCAAGCGTGAGCGGCGGGCTTTCGGCCGCGCGCTGCTTGACGGGCTCGATGTCCTCACTCTCGATCTGCATCGACTGCGAGATCTCGGGCAGCTGATCGCGCGTGCGCACCGGCGCCTCGTCGGCGATCCTGAGTTCGCCTTCGGGCGGCGACGCGCCCGCTTCGCTCTCGGCCTGGCGCTGCGCTTCCTGCTTGGCTCTTTCCGCCTTCTTGAGTGCGTCGAGGAGCAGGCTCATGTCAGTCGAGCGCGGCGGGCTTGGCCGGGTTCGGCTTGCTGAAGTAGTCCTCGCCCGGGAGCAAGCTGCGGAAATCGCGGAAGTCGCCGCCGATGCTCGGATCGTTCAGCACCGTCGAGCGTAGGAAAATGACGAGCTCCGTCTTCTGATTCTGGTCCTTGCGCTGCTCGAAAAGTGAGCCGATGCCCGGAATCCTGTTCAGCCCCGGCACCGTATCCTCGGTCTTGCTGACCGAGTCCTGCATAAGGCCACCCAGCACTGCAATCTGGCCGCTTTGCAAACGCAGCACAGACTCCATCTCGCGGGTTTGGATGACGGGAATGAGGCTCGTCACCCCTGCCGCGGCGAGGGCAGGATTCGGATCGCTGACGTCGCCGATCTTGCGCCGGATGGTGGGCCGGACGTCTAGCACGACCGCGCCTGAATCGCTGATTTGTGGGATGACGCTGATGATCAGCCCGACTGGGGACACGTTCGGCGTGGTGGTGAACGTGGCCGGCGCTTGAACTGTTCCGCTGCCCGATACAGATATCGAGGTTGTGCCCGGCTGCAATGTGAAATACACCAGGTCGTCGGTCACCCGCATGACCGCAGCCTGATTATTCAGCACGCTGATTTTCGGACTCGACAGCACGCGCACGCTGCCGAACGATTCGAGCAGCTTCACCGCAGAGGTAAAATTGTAGTTTCCCAGGGCGTAGCCGACGACAAGCGCGTTAGTGTTGATCCCGGCGGGCGTAACGGCAGATGATTGTTGAAACTGGAATCCCGACGAGCCGGTGCGAAGCTTCGACCAGTCGATGCCGCGCTGGTACTGGTTGTTGAGCTGAACTTCGGCGACCGTCGCCTCGATAAGTACCTGGCGCTGCGCGTTAGCGAGCACCTGATCGAGGAACTCCTGGATTTTCGCGTGCTGGCGCGAGGTGGCCCGGATGCTGAGCACCCCCGCCTCGGGATTTGCGATCACCGACGCCTTTTCGATAAAGGTAACCGGGGCGGCGGCGGGCGTCTTCTGCGACGCGGCCTGCGCGGCGCCACCGGGTTGCGGCTGTCCACCAGCGGGCGCAGCGGCATTGGGCGTCGTCGCGGTGGACGGGATTACCTTGTCGGTTTCGCGCAGGATGTCTTTTATGTTGGCGATCAGCGTTTGCCAGAACTTGTTGTTGGACGTCATATCCAGCGACGACGACGAGTTCGTCTGTCCGCCGCCCCCGGTCGCCCCCCCGGTCGCCCCCCCGGTCGCCGAGCCGCCTGCGAGTTGACTCGAAACCGCCACTTTCATGGTGGCGTTTCGGTCGAGGTTCACGTAATCGACCTTGTAGGTCCGAAGGTACGGCGTGTCGCGCATGACAACCAGGTCCGGCCCGAGCAGCTCGTAGCGCATGTCGACCTGGCGCCCGATGCGGGTGAGCAGCTGGGGCAGGGTCTGGTCGATCGCGTTTAGCGTCACCTTGCCGGTGATGCCAGGCTCGATGTCGACGTTGACCTTGGCGTCGCGCGCGAGGGCGAACAGCAGGTCGTGCACGTCGACGTTGTTGACCACCACGCTGTAGGTTTCAGGGCGGGTGGTCGGCTCCGGCTTGGGCAGCACCGGAACGACCTGCACCGGGGGCGGGATCTGGCCTTCGGCGCTCGGCGCGTCGGCCGCGCCGATGTGGGTCGACGCGGGCTTGAGCGGAATCTGTCCGCAGCCGGCGAGCAGCGCGGCGATGATTGCGGAGGCAGCAGTGTTTCTTCGGTTCATGGCGCCCGTCCCTGCGCCGGGAGCATAGCACGATCCCTTTTTTAGGAAACCCCGCTAAGCGACTGTCGCACGGAGTTTTTCCGCACTTTGACAACTCACATCGGACGGCGCAGGTCGGCGAAGCTTCGCGGCGTGGTGCGGAACTCCTTTTGATACTTCGGCGGCAGCCCGCGCTCGGCCTCGAGCGCCGCCGCGCGGTCCGGAAAATCGCCGTAGACCACCCGCAGGCGGTACCCGCGCCCGCTCGCCAGCGGGATGACGTACATCTCCGGCAGCAGCGCCAGACTGCGCGCGCGCGCAAGGAATCGCTCCATGCGTGCCGGGTCGGTGTTGTCGGTGATGAAGAGCTCGAGGCTGTAGCGCTCGTCCGGCTCGCGCGCGAGCAGCGCGCGAGCCGCGGCGATGCGCTCGACCAGCAGGCGCTGGCCGCGGCTGTCGTAACGCTCGATGCGCTGCGCCTGCTCGCGGCTGAGCAGCGGCGCGGGCGCCGGCTTTGTCTCCGCGGCCGGTTCGGGCTGCGCGGGCGGGGCCGGCGCCGCTTGCGCACGTGGGGCCGGCGGCGGATCGGCGTGCGGGGCGGGCGCCGGCGCAGTGGGGGTCGCAGCGGGGGCCGCGGCAGGCTTAGCAGCGGGCGGTGCGGACGGCGCCCAGTGCAGCGCGAGGCCGATCAAGATCCCCAGCGCCAGCGCCGCTCCGAGATAAAGCGCCGGGCGCTTGGCGCGCCGCAAGGGCGAGAACTCTGAATCGGCGATCGCCGCCCGCGCATGGCGGGCGGTAATCGCGTGCGTATCCGCGCTGAAGGCGGAAAGCAGCGACTTGTCGGCCAGGATGTTGATGCGCCGGGTCAGGCCGTCTGAGGCGCGCGCGATGAGCGCTACCGCCTTGGGCGTGAACACGTCCGGGCCGCGGTACCCCGCGGCGCGCATGCGAAACGACAGGTAGCGCGCGACCTCCGCTACGGACAGCGGGCGCATGCGGAAACTGTGCGTGATGCGGTCCTTGAGCTGGCGCAGCGACGGCCTGGCGAGCGCCTCGTCGAGCTCGGGCTGGCCGAACAGCACGATCTGCAGCAGCTTGTGGCGGCTGGTCTCGAGGTTCGACAGCAGGCGGACCTGCTCCAGCGTTTCCTCGGGCATCGCGTGCGCTTCGTCGATCAGGACCACGACCCGGCGCCCTTCGGCGTAGAGCCGGATCAGGTTCTCCTGCAGCTCGCGCAGCGCCACGCTCATGCGGCCCTGGGAGAACTCGAGCCGCAGCTCGTCCGCGATCGCGTACAGGATCTCGTCGCGCCCGAGCGACGGCGTGGTGAGGTAGATGGTCTCGACCTTCGCCGGCAGGCGCTCCATCAGCACGCGGCACAGCATCGTCTTGCCGCTGCCGACCTCGCCGCTCACCTTGACGATGCCCTCGTCGTTCAGGATCGCGTAGATCAGCGCCTCGAGCGTCGCGCCGCGGTCGGCGCCGTCGAAGAAGAAGTCGGTGTGCGGCGTGATGCGAAACGGCGGTTCGCTCAGCCCGAAGTGCTCGAGGTACACGCGCCTCGGCTCCGCTAGCCTTTCGTCTGGGGCGGCGATTCCCCGCTCGCTGCGCTCATGCGGCTGTAGAGCGTGGTGCGGTTCACGCCCAGCAGCTTGGCCGCCTGGCTCATGTTGCCGTTAGTCAGGCGCAGCGCGGCTTCGATGTAGGCGCGCTCCCAGGCTCCGAGCGTCTGGTCGAGGTGGAAGCCGCGCTCGCGCTCGATCTGCCGCAGCGCCTGCGACATCAGGCCGGATTCGCCGCCGGCCGAGTCGAGCGGCGACTCGAGGTCGAACTCCGGCTCCAGCTCCGCGACCGAGAGCCGCTGCCCCGCATACTTGGTGGTGAGCCGAATCACGATGTTGCGCAGCTCGCGCACGTTGCCCGGAAACGGATAGGCGAGCCAGCGCTTCTCGGCCGCGCCGTCGAGCGCAAACAGCTGCGCCCCGGACTGTTCGGCGTAGAAGCGGCGGAAGTGATCGAGCAGCAGCAGCTTGTCGGAATCCATCTCGCGCAGCGGCGGCACGCTCAGGGTCAGGACCGAGAGACGGTGATAGAGGTCGGGGCGGAAGCTTGCGCGCTTCACTTCCTGGCGCAGGTCGCGGTTGGTGGCGGCGACCACCCTGGCGCGCGACATTCGCCCGTGGGTCTCGCCCACGCGCTGGAACTCGCCGTTTTCCAGCACGCGCAGCAGCTTGGCCTGCATCTCGAGCGGAAGCTCGCCGATCTCGTCCAGGAACAGCGTGCCGTCGTGCGCGTCCTCGAAGTAGCCGGACTTGTTGCCGCTGGCGCCGGTAAATGCGCCCTTGACGTAGCCGAACAGCGTCGGCTCCACCAGCGAGGGCGAGATGGCGGCGCAGTTGAGCGCGAGGTAAGGCTTGGGCGCGCGCGCGGACTGCCGGTGCAGGCTTTGCGCCACCAGGTCCTTGCCGCTGCCCGACTCGCCCTCGATCAGCACCGGGAAGGGCGAATCGGCGAACTGGGCGATCTGGCTCCTCAGCTTGGCCAGCGCCGGGCAGTCGCCGACCAGGCCGATCGTTTCCTCTGGGCGCCGGCCGAGCTCGGCGGCGCGCACTTCGAGCGCGCGGGACAGGGTTCGCTTTAGCGTGGCGGGGTCGCAGGGCTTGGCGATGAATTCCGTCGCGCCGAGCGTGCGTGCGTGGCGCGCGTGTACGGCGTCGTTCTGGCCCGACAGGACGAAGATTTTCATGCTCGGCGCGTGCGCCAGCAGGTCCGTGATGAGCTGGAATCCCTCATCGGGAACGTGCGGCACCGGCGGCAGCCCGAGGTCGACCAGCGCGAGCTGCGGCGCCTGCGGCAGCTGGCGCAGCAGCGAGATCGCCTGCTCGCGCGACTCGGCGGTGAGGACATCGAAGTCGGCTCCGAGCGCGAACGACAGCGTGTCGGTAATCAGTTCGTCGTCGTCGACGATGAGCAGCGACGGCCTGCCCTCTCGCGCTTCGCGCAGACTAGTTGCCATCACCGCGTATGCATCTCAGAAAAGCACGCTCGAGGTTAGGCTCCGAAAAACGGTCGCAAAGCTGGGCTGGCGCGCCGCGGAACCTGATCGCGCCGCGGTCCAGCACCGCGATCGCGGAGCACAGCTCCTCGATGTCGGCCAGAACGTGCGACGTGACCAGCAGCGCCCGCCCCTCGCCGACGAGCCGCCGCAGCACCGATTTGACCGCGACCCGGCCGGCAGGGTCAAGGCCGCTCATGGGTTCGTCCAGCACGTAGATCTCGCGCTCGACCAGGAAACAGGCGGCGAGCCCGAGCTTCTGGGTCATTCCCTTGGACAACTCGCGCACGGGGCGCTCGAGCACGCCCGGCTCCAGCTCCAGCTCGACAAGCAGCGCCGCGGCGCGCGCGGCGTCGTAGCGTGCGCCGGCGAGCGACTGCATCAGCTCGAGGAACTCGCGGCAGCGCAGGTAGTGCGGCGGCACGAAACGCTC
>DAHVFK010000243.1 GCA_027317055.1 Betaproteobacteria bacterium
CGAGCGCGGCCTTGACCAGTTCGGCGCAGGGCCGCTCGAGCTGCAGTCCGAGCATCAGGCCCATGCCGCGGATTTCCGCCACTCCCGAGACCCCGGCCAGTTCGGCTCCCAGGCCCTCGCGGATCACCTTGCCGACGCGGACCGCGTTCTCGAGCAGGCCCTGCTCGCGGATGGCGTCGATGGTGACGACCACCGCGGTGCAGGCGAGCGGATTGCCGCCAAAGGTCGAGCCGTGGTTGCCGGGCTTGAGCACGCCCACGGCACGCCCGCCGACGACGCAGGCGCCGACCGGCACGCCCGAGCCGAGGCCCTTGGCGAGCGGCACCACGTCGGGAGCGATCCCGGCGTGCTGATAGACGAACCACTTGCCGCTGCGGCCAAGGCCGCACTGCACTTCGTCCAGCATCAGCAGCCATTCGTTGCGATTGCAGATCTCGCGCAGGCCGCGCAGGTACTCGATGCCGCCGACGTTTATCCCGCCCTCGCCCTGGATCGGCTCGACCAGCACCGCGGCCACGTTGCGGTTGATCTCGGCGATCTTCTGCACCGCGGCGAGGTCGCCGTAGGGCACGCGCACGAAGCCCGACACCAGCGGCTCGAATCCCGCCTGTACCTTGCGGCTGCCGGTCGCCGAGAGCGTTGCCAGCGTGCGGCCGTGGAAGGAATTCTCCATTACCACGATCGCCGGCTCCTGGATGCCGCGCTCGTGACCGTATTTGCGCCCGATCTTGATCGCCGCCTCGTTTGCCTCACAGCCCGAATTGCAGAAGAACACCTCCTCCAGGCCGGTAATCTCGGCGATCCGGTCGGCGGCCGCCTCCTGCAGCGGGATGCGGAACAGGTTGGAGGTATGCAGCACGCGCCCTGCCTGCTCCGCCAATGCGCGCGTCAGCTTCGGGTGCGCGTAGCCGAGCGTGCTGACCGCGATGCCGGCGAGGGCATCGAGATACTTCTTCCCGGCTTCATCCCAAAGCCATACCCCCTCGCCGCGCACGAAAGCAACCGGTTGGCGGGCGTAGGTATTCATGACATGGGACATGGCACCACCTCCAAATGCAAAACGGCGGCCTTGGCCGCCGTTCTCTTGAATGCTAGCACAGCGCCCGGAGCCAGGTCACCCTATGCTGCGCAGCGCCTGTTCCTCGCTCGCGGTGAGCACCCGGACGCAGGGCAGGTAGCCGGCGTGAACCATGCCGTGCAGCTCCATGCGCTTGTGCGAGTGCAGAAGATCGCCGAGGTATTCGACCACGTTGGCGGTAATCAACTGCCCAGGCACCAGCACCGGAATCCCGGGCGGGTAGGGGACGATCTGGTCCGCGCAAACGCGCCCCGCCAGGGCCTTGTTGATGCGCTCGCGTTCGTCGAATACCGGCACCAGCTCGCCGCCGCAGTAATACGCGTCGCGCGGCAGGTAGCGCAGCCGGGTAAAGCCCGGGATCTCCGGCGTCTGCACCAGCCGCCGCGGCGCGCGGCGCTCGCGCGCGATGCGCATCAACGCGTCGTACAGGCGCGAGAGCTTCGAGCGGGTCGTGCCGATGGTGAGCAGCAGCGTGAGCGTGTTGAAAGTCGATTTCTCGACCTGGATGTTGAAGCGCTCGAACAGCTCCTTCTGCAGGTCGTCGACGGTATAGCCGCAGCCCGAGATGTCGATCGTGACCTTGGTCGGGTCGAGGCGTATGCCGTCGTTGCGGACCTCCTCCGGCAGCAGGTCGGTCAGCTCCAGCACGCGGAACACGCGCGTCGAGTTGATCTGCTCGCGCAGCTCCTTGGCGAGCGCAAGCGTCCTCGACAGCAGCTTGTAGCCCTCCATGACGGCCTGCTTGCGCGCCACGTCGAGGCTCGCAATCATCGTGTATTGCGGGCTGGTCGAGGTGTGCATGTTGAAGTTCTCGCGGAACAGGTGCTCCCTGAAATCGGGGTCGTTCACGTGGATCATCGAGGCCTGGGAGAAGGCCGACAGCACCTTGTGCGTGGACTGCGTGGCGTAGTCCGCCCCGGCCTCGAGCGCGGTCGGGCGGAATTCGGGGTGGAAGCGGGCGAAGCCGTACCAGGCTTCATCGATGATGACCTTGATGCCCTTTTCGTGCGTCGCCTCGATGATCGGCGCGAGGTCGTACCTCAGCCCGTCGTAGGTACACGAGGTGAGGATCAGCGCCTCGGCGTCGGGATGCTTGTCTATCGCCTCGAAGATCGTCTTCTTCGGCACCGGACCGTACAGCCCGTACTTGCGGTTGAGCGCCGAATCCAGGTAGATCGGCAGCGCGCCGGAAAGCACCACGCCGTAATGCACGCTCTTGTGGCAGTTGCGGTCCAGCAGCAGCTTCTCGCCCGGCGCAAGCAGGGTCTGGAAGATCACCTTGTTGGCGGTCGAAGTGCCGTTGGTGGCGAAGAACGTGCGCCGCGCACCGTAGGCCTTGGCCGCCATCTGCTGCGCTTCCAGGATCACCCCCTTGGGGTCCATCAGCGAATCGAGCATCGACACGGACACCGACAGGTCGGCGTCGAATACGTGCTCGCCCATGAATTCGTAGAAGTCGTTCACCCAGGGGCTCGCGCGCAGCGACTCGCCCGAGGAATGGCCGGGCGTGTGCCACTGGTCCTTGGCCATCCAGACGTAGTTCTTCAGCTGGTCGGTGAACGGCGTCCTGGCGCGCTCCTGGATCTGCGCGTTAAGGATTCGGTAGATGCCGCGGTAGTCGCGCTCCTCGCGGTAAAAGTAGCCGTCGACCGACTCGGTGAACAGCGCGTCGACGACGTCGTCCTCCTTTTCCTGCGCGATCAGGATGTATACCGAAAGCTCCGGGCGAAAGCGGGTGATGCGCCTGACCAGCTCGAGCGCGGACATCTGCAGCTTCTTGCGCGCGCCGCCGTTCTTCCTGCCGCCGCCCGGCAGCGAGTACAGCGTGTCGTCGACCAGCACCGCCTGGATGTCGCCGTCGCTTTCGATCGCGGCGAGCGCCTCCTTGGCGGTGGTGACGCCGGCGAAGGTGATGCCGAGCGGGTTGTCGAGCGAGCGCGCCGCGGCAGTGAGCCCCTTGACGAACTCGCGCAGAACCAGGCTCTCGTCGTTGATGACGAGGATTCGGCTGACGGGTTTCGGCATGGCGGTTGCTATAATCGCGGCAACCTCGCGCCGCGCCGGCTGCGCGCCTTCCGAGCCATCAGATCATGTCCCGAGCAGCGGTCGCCGAGTTCGCTTTTTCCGCAAACCCCCGCGCTGGCGACGCGCTCTGCCGTGGCCTACGCCAGCGATTTGATCGCGCGCGCGAGGCGGCTCTTGTTTCGATTGGCGGCGTTACGGTGCAGCACGCGCTTGGATGCGATGCGGTCGATTACGCCCTGCGACTTTTGCAGGGCGTGCTCCGCGGCGGACTTGTCGCCCGCGGCGATCGCCTTCTTGACGTTCTTGATCGCGCTGCGCACCGTGGTGCGCAGGCTCATGTTGTGGGTGCGGCGCTTTTCCGCCTGGCGGGCGCGCTTGCGCGCGGAAGCGATGTTTGCCATGAAGGTTGGACCGGGCTGAAAAAGGGGCGCATTGTAGCGGCTAACTCCCCGTCGCGCAAGGAAAATTGCGCCCCGCGCGGGCGTCCGCGGCGATGAACCTGCTGCGCGCCCTGGCCACCATCAGCAGCATGACGCTGCTGTCGCGGGTGTTCGGGCTGGTGCGCGATTTCTTCATTGCCCGGGTGTTCGGGGCCGGGCTCGCGACCGACGCCTTCTTCGTCGCCTTCCGCATCCCCAACCTGCTGCGCCGGCTGTTCGCCGAAGGGGCGTTTTCGCAGGCCTTCGTGCCGATTCTGGGCGAGTACCGCAACCGCCAGTCTCCCGAGGAGACCCGCGCCCTGGTGGACTGCGTCGCGAGCGTGCTGTTCATCGCGCTGGTGGTCGCCGCCGTGCTCGGCGTCGCGGCGGCGCCGCTGATCGTATACGTCACCGCACCCGGATTTGCGGCCGATCCCGGCAAGTTCGCACTGACGGTCGCGATGCTGCGCATCACCTTTCCCTATATTTTCTTCATATCGCTGGTGGCGTTCGCTGCCGGCATCCTCAACACCTGGAGCCGGTTCGCCATCCCGGCGTTCACGCCGGTGCTGCTGAACGTGAGCTTCATCGTCGCCGCGGCATTCTTCGCCGATCACTTTCACCCGCCCGCACTGGTGCTCGCCTGGGCGGTGTTCGGCGGCGGCGTGCTTCAGCTCGCCTTGCAGCTGCCGGCCCTCGGCAGGCTCGGCATGCGCCCGCGCTGGCGCTTCAACCCCCGCCACCCCGGGGTCAGCAGGATCCTGAAGCTGATGGGGCCGGCGGTGTTCGGCGTGTCGATCAGCCAGATTTCGCTTCTGATCAACACCATCTTCGCCTCGTTCCTCGCCGCCGGCAGCGTGTCGTGGCTGTACTACGCCGACCGTCTGATGGAATTCCCGGCGGGATTGCTGGGCGTGGCGCTCGGCACCATCCTGCTGCCGAGCCTGTCCAAGTATCATGCTGTGGCCGATAGCGACCAGTACGCCAAGTTGCTCGACTGGGGGTTGCGGGTGACGCTGTTGCTCGCGGTGCCGGCCGCGGTCGCGCTCGGGGTCATCGCGCTGCCCTTGATCTCGACCCTTTTCCACTACGGTCGCTTCACCGCCGCGGACGCCTGGATGACACGGCAGGCGCTGGTGGCCTACAGCGTCGGCCTGGTGGGCATGATCCTGGTGAAGATCCTCGCGCCGGGCTTCTATGCGCGCCAGAACGTGGTCACGCCGGTGAAGATCGGCGTGACCACGCTGGTGGTGACGCAGGCGATGAACCTCGCCTTCATCGGCCCGCTCAAGCACGCGGGGCTCGCGCTCGCGATCGGGCTCGGCGCCTGCCTGAACGCGGGCCTGCTGTACCGCTATCTGCGCCTGCACGGCATCTACCGGCCGCAGCCGGGCTGGGCTGCGTTCGCCGTCAAGGTGCTGTTCGCCGCCGCGTTGATGGCCGCCGCGCTGCACTTCGCCGCGGGCGAGGCGCAGTGGTGGCTGGGCGCGGGATGGCGCAGCAAGGTGCCCGCGCTCGCCGGCCTGGTGCTTGGCGGCGCCGCGGTGTATGGCGCCTGCCTGCTCGCGCTCGGATTTCGCGTGCGCGATTTTTCCCGCCGGAGCGCCGAGTGAGCGGCGCGCTGGCGGCATTCGCCGCGGCCGTCGCGGGCGACGATTCGAAGATCGACCTGGCGCGCGCCTGCCTGCAGATCGCCGAAGACGCCTATCCCGGTCTCGATGTCGAGCGCTATCTGGGCGAGATCGAGCGCCTCGCCATGCGCCTGCGCGGCCGCCTGCCGCAACCCTGCGGCGCCGAAGAGCGGGTCGTGGCGCTTAACCAGTTCCTGTTCGAGGACCTCGGCTACTGGGGCAACACGGACGAGTACTACGATCCGCGCAACAGCTATCTGAACGACGTGATCGAACGCAAGACCGGGATCCCGATCACGCTCGCCATCCTGTACATGGAAATCGGCCGCCGGGTCGGCCTGCCGCTCGAAGGCATCTCCTTCCCGGGACATTTCCTGGTGCGTCTGAGGATGCGCGGCGGGATGCTGGTACTCGACCCGTTCGGCGGCGGCGCGCCGCAATCGGAAGACGAGCTGCGCGAGCGCTTGCAGCGCGTCATTCCCGAAGGCGCGGCGGGCGAAGTTCCAGTCGCCGAGCTGCCGCTCGATCAGTTTCTCGAGCCGG
>DAHVFK010000244.1 GCA_027317055.1 Betaproteobacteria bacterium
TTGATGCGCGGATCGGTGAACGACACCGTCTGCGCGCGCGCGTAGCGCGGCAGCAGCGCCTGCGCCATCGCCAGGCCCCCGGCGGTCAGCAGCGCGGCGCGCTTGAGAAACTCGCGCCGGTCGATCCCGCCGTGGCAGTACTCGTCGTAGAGATCGTAGACTCGCTGATCGATCGCGCTATCCGTTGTCTCGCTCATCGCTCACCCCCGGGGCGATATACTTTCCTGCAGAGGAGGAAATTACCATGCGCCGAGCCGCGATTATCTTCTCCCTGACGCTGCTGCTGTCCGCCTGCGGCACCTTCCAGGTCGGCGGCAACTTCGACCTCGCCGCCTTCCAGTCCAAGGTACGGCGTGGCGAGACCACGCAGGCCGAGGTGCAGCGCATGCTCGGCGCGCCCGACGGCACCGGGGTGTCGGTCGAGACCGGCGGCGAGCGCTACACGCAGTGGACCTACTACTACGGCAGCGGCAGCCTGTCCGACACGTCCAACACGCGGGTCAAGATGCTGCAGATCAAGTTCGATTCCTCCGGCGTGGTCCGGGCGTACAACTGGACGGCCAACAGCCGCTAAAAACCTGTTCCGGCTCAGGCGCTTGGCGCCTGTTACGACCGGTAACACTCGGTTTCAGACGCTCACCTGAACGGCGTCGACAATGCTCCCGTGCCCGCAGTGCTGGGGCGCGCAAACAGAAAAAGGAGCCAGACATGAAACCGATCCAACTCCTCACCGCAGCGCTCATCGGCGGTTCGCTGATCGCAGCCGCGCCGGCGTTCGCCGACCCGGGCAATTGGCAGCGCGGGGACCGCTTCGAGCGCCGCGACCGCGACCATTACCGCCGCTACGACCGCGACGACCGGCGCTACTTCATCGAGCGCCGCGTGATCGTACGCCAGCCGATGGTCGTTTACCGCGAGCCGGCGCGCGTCTATTACGCTCCGCCCGCGCCGGTCTACTACGCACGCCCGGCGCCCGCCCCGGTGTATTACGGCTACGCGAGCCCCGCGGGCGCGGGCACGGTCGCCGGCGCACTCGCCGGCGCAATGATCGGCAGCCAGCTGGGTCACGGTCCCGACCGGGTCGCGGGCGCGGCGTTCGGCAGCGTGCTGGGCGCGGTGATCGGCAGCCAGCTCGACTACGGCCGCTACTAGGCGATGCGCAGCTCCTCGTCGATCGGCTTGGCGGGGAAGTGGAACCGCACCGGGCCGTCGGGGAGCGCGTTCATGAACTGCTTCAGATAGGGATCCTCCGAGGACGCGACCGCCTCGGGGGTCCCTTCCCCGACCACCACGCCCTCCGAGATAACGTAGAGGTAGTCCACCACCTTGAGCGACTCGCTCACGTCGTAGGTGACGACGATCGAGGTGGTGCCGATGGCGTCGTTCAGCTTGCGCACCAGCTCGGCGATGACGTTGAGCGTGATCGGATCGAGGCCGGCGAAGGGCTCGTCGTACATCGTCAGCATGGGGTCGGCGGCGATCGCGCGCGCGAGCGCGATGCGGCGCGCCATCCCGCCCGACAGGTCGGCCGGCATCAGGCCCTGCGCGCCGCGCAGCCCAACCGCCTGCAGCTTCATCAGCACCAGCTTGCGGATCAGCTCTTCGGGCAGCGCGTGGTGCTCGCGGATCGGAAACGCGATGTTCTCGTACACCGACAGGTCGCTGAACAGCCCGCTGGTCTGGAACATCATCCCCATCTCGCGCCGCAGCGCATACAACGCGTCCGTGCCGAGCTCGTGCACCACCTTGCCGTCGACCGTGATCCGGCCGCGCGAAGGCCGCAGCTGCCCGCCGATCAGCTTCAGCAGCGTCGTCTTGCCGCAGCCGCTCGCGCCCAGGATGGCGACCACCTTGCCGCGCGGGATCTTCAGGCTCAGGCCCTTGAAGATCTCGTGCTCGTTGTAGGCGAAGTGCAGGTCTTCGATTTCGACGATGTTGTCCGCGGCCATGGGGCGCAGTTTAACCCTGTCGGGCGCCGCAGTTCGCGCGGGGCAATCCGGAACCGGGCTTGGCACGTATATCCATCCATGTAAGGAACGGCCTGCAAGGCCGACCCATCGCCAAAGGAGGAAAGCATGCAACGACGCACCATCCTACGCATCCTGGCGGCCGCGCCCCTGCTCGGCGCGGGCCCGCACGCGTTCGCCGAAACCCCGGACAAGGACTGGAAAGCTCTCACCGACGCCGAGTGGAGGAAGCGCTTGACGCCCGCGCAGTACAAGGTGCTGCGCCACGAGGGCACCGAGGCCGCGGGCAGCAGCCCGCTGAACCACGAGAAGCGCCCGGGCGTGTTCGCCTGCGCCGGCTGCGCGCTGCCGCTTTTCAGCTCGGACATGAAGTACGAAAGCGGCACCGGCTGGCCGAGCTTCTTTACGCACCTTGCGGGCGCGTTTCAAACCAAGCGCGATTTCAGGCTGGTCTGGCCGCGCACCGAGTACCACTGCGCACGCTGCGGCGGCCACCAGGGCCACGTGTTCGACGACGGCCCGCCGCCGACCGGCAAGCGCTGGTGCAACAACGGGGTGGCGCTCTCGTTCCTGCCGAAGGAGGCTTGAGCCGGCGCTAGCGGTTGCGCCTGCCCTTGGTGAGGTCCGGGTCCCAGGGCTGGCCGGAACCCGAGTGCGTCTGGTTCATGCGCTTGCGTTCGCGCTCGCGCTTTCTCTTCTCGCGCGCTGGCAGCACGACCACCCAGTACAGCACGACCGCGATCACCGCCGCGATGACGCCGAGTTCGAGCAGATCCATGCCGCCGCTCATCCGCAAACCCCCGCAGTGAACCCCATGCAGAAGATTGATATCCTCCGCCGCGCCGCGGCTCAAGAACATTTACCAACTGTTGCAATACTTGCTCCAGCCTTGCGACGCCGCGCGCCCCGTAGAATGCGCGCATGCCGAGCCATGATCCGCACCCCTACGCAGGCCTCACGCCCGACGTGGTGCTCGACGCGATCGAGAGCACGGGCCTGCGCTGCGACGGGCGTCAGCTCGCGCTCAACAGCTACGAGAATCGTGTCTACCAGATCGGCGTCGAGGACGGCGCGCCGGTGGTGGCCAAGTTCTACCGCCCGGGGCGCTGGAGCGATGCGCAGATCATCGAGGAGCACGCGTTCGTGCGCGAGCTGGCCGAGCGCGAGATCCCGGTGGTCGCGCCGCTCGAGATCGCAGCGAACACGCTGCACGGGTTCGGCGGCTATCGATTCGCGCTCTACCCGCGGCGTGGCGGGCGCGCGCCCGAGCTCGAGGACCGCAAGACCCTGGAGTGGATTGGCCGCTTCATCGGGCGCATCCACGCGCTGGGCGCGCTGCGCCCGTTCGCCGCGCGCCCGGCGCTCGACATCGAGAGCTTCGGCCTCGAGCCGCGCGACTGGCTGCTCGCGCACGGCTTCGTTCCGCCGGACCTGCTCGATGCCTGGGCAAGCGTCGCCGCGCTCGCGCTCGAGGGCGTGCGGCGCTGCTACGAGCGCGCCGGCAGCGTCGCCGCGCTGCGGCTGCACGGCGACTGCCACGCCGGCAACATGCTGTGGACCGACGACGGCCCGCACTTCGTCGACTTCGACGATAGCCGCATGGGTCCCGCGACGCAGGATCTTTGGATGCTGCTCCCGGGTGAGCGCGCGGAGATGACCGCGAGCCTTTGCGACGTGCTTGCCGGCTACGAGAGCTTCCGCGAGTTCGACCGGCGCGAGCTGCACCTGATCGAGGCCCTGCGCACGCTGCGCCTGCTGCATTACTCGGCCTGGATCGCGCGGCGCTGGGACGACCCCGCGTTTCCGGCGGCGTTTTCCTGGTTCAACACCCAGCGCTACTGGCAGGACCGCATCCTCGAGCTGCGCGTGCAGGTCGCGCTGATGGACGAGCCGCCGCTCCGCGTATGAGCCCTTTGCGCGGACTCGCCGGGCTGCGGATCTGGCTGCGCAAGCTCGGCCCGGGGCTGATCACCGGCGCGGCCGACGACGACCCGAGCGGGATCGGCACCTACTCGCAGGCCGGCGCCCAGTTCGGCTTCGCCACGCTGTGGACCCTGATCGTCACCTATCCGCTGATGGTGGCGATCCAGCTGATCAGCGCCCGCATCGGCCTGGTGACCGGGCAAGGCGTCGCCGCCAACATCCGGCGCCTGTACCCGCGCTGGGTGCTGCAGCCGATGATCATCCTGCTGCTGATCGCAAACACGATCAATATCGCCGCCGACCTCGGCGCCATGAGCGAGGCGCTGCGCCTGCTGGTCGGCGGGCCGGCGCTCGTCTACGTGCCGCTGTTCGGCGCGATCTCGGTGCTGCTGCAGGTGGTGATGCCCTACCCGCGCTACGCGCCGCTGCTGAAATGGCTCGTGTGCGCGCTGTTCGCCTACGTCGGCACGGTGTTCGTGATCGACGTGCCGTGGCGCGAGGTCCTCATC
Source organism: Betaproteobacteria bacterium (assembly GCA_027317055.1). Classification (GTDB taxonomy): domain Bacteria; phylum Pseudomonadota; class Gammaproteobacteria; order Burkholderiales; family SG8-39; genus DAHVFK01. The sequence goes on from DAHVFK010000244.1 coordinate 4,400, forward strand.
GGCACGCTCGTTCCGACCATCAGCCTGAAGCGCGAGTACGTGCTGGTGCTGGTCGCGGTGTTCGGCACCACGATCAGTCCCTACCTGTTCTTCTGGCAGGCCTCGCACGAAGTCGAGGAGCAGCGCGCGGCCGGCTTCGGCGGCCCGCTCGCGCTCGAGCGCGCGCGCGAGCAGCTGCACCGGGTCAAGGTCGACACCTACCTCGGCATGGGATTCTCCAACGTGGTCGCCTTCTTCATCATGCTCACCACCGCGGTGACGCTGCACCGCGTCGGGCTGACCGACATCCAGAACTCGGCCCAGGCGGCGCAGGCCCTACGCCCGATCGCGGGCGAGTTCGCCTTCGCGCTGTTCGCCGCCGGCATCATCGGCACCGGCATGCTCGCGATCCCAGTGCTCGCGGGCTCGGCGGCCTACGCAGTGGCCGAGACCCTCGAGTGGCGCTCGGGACTGGCGCTCAAGCCGCTCGAAGCGCGCGGCTTCTACGCCATCATCGTGGCCGCGACGGTGATCGGCGCCGGGATCGATTTCGCTCCGATCGACCCGATCAAGGCGCTGTTCTGGAGCGCGGTGATCAACGGCGTGGTCGCGGTGCCGATCATGGCGGTGATGATGCTGCTCGCTTCGCGCCCGGAGGCGATGGGCCCGTTCGTCGTCAGCAAGCGTCTGAAGCGGCTCGGCTGGGCCGCCACGGCGACCATGGCGCTCGCGGTCGCGCTGCTGCTCTACACCTCGTACGCCTAGCGCGCTTGCGGGGCGGGGCGCGCTCCGCTACTGTTCGGGTCAACGTCCACAAGAACGAGAAAAGTGGCGCCTACCCAGCCGCTGAGCCAGAAGAAGCAGCCGATCCTCAGCATCGAGCAGGAGGAGCTGCGCGGCATCTCGCGCACCGTGGCCGAGATCGAGTGGCTGCTGCTGATCCTGGTGCTGCTGTACCTGACCTTCGGCGGCCCGCCCGCCGCCAGCGAGCCCGCGATCTCCTCGGCGCTGTTCTTCTTCGCCGCGTTCGTGATGAGCTTCCGCTACACGAACTTCTACCGCGCCGAGACGCGCTGGAAGATCGGGATCGAGACCGTGGCGATGCTGGTGTTCATCACCTGGGTGCTGCTTTTCACCGGCCGCATCGCGAGCCCCCTGCTCAACACCTACCTGCTGGTTGTGATCACCAGCGCGCTGACGCTGGGCAAGACCGCGACCATGATCGAGACGGTGGTGATCGCGCTCTGCTACGTGGCACTAAGCGACCGATGGGCGGCAGGTGCGCTGCCC
>DAHVFK010000245.1 GCA_027317055.1 Betaproteobacteria bacterium
CCTTGCCGCCGTGCGCGAGTCTGCCGAACAGCAGCTCGTCGGCGAGCGCGCGCCTGATCGTATCCTGGATCAGGCGCGCCATCGGCCGCGCGCCCATCAGGGGATCGAAGCCCTTCTTGGCCAGGTGCTCCTTGAGCTTCTGGGTGAAGATGGGTTCGACCTTCTTCTCCTGCAGCTGTTCCTCGAGCTGCATCAGGAACTTGTCCACCACGCGAAGGATGATCTCGTTGTCGAGCGAACGGAACGAGATGGTGGCGTCCAGCCGATTTCGAAACTCGGGCGTGAACATGCGCTTGATCGCCTCCATCTCGTCGCCAACCTGTTTCGCGAGCGTGAATCCCATCGAGTTCTTCGACAGCTGTTCGGCGCCCACGTTGGTGGTCATGACAATCACCACGTTGCGGAAGTCCGCCTTGCGGCCGTTGTTGTCGGTCAAGGTTCCGTGGTCCATCACTTGCAGCAGGATGTTGAAGATATCCGGGTGCGCCTTCTCGATCTCGTCCAGCAGCAGCACCGAATAGGGCTTCTTGGTGATCTGTTCGGTGAGCAACCCTCCCTGTTCGAAGCCGACGTAGCCCGGCGGCGCGCCGATCAGGCGCGAGACCGCATGCCGCTCCATGTACTCGGACATGTCGAAGCGGATCAGCTCGATGCCCATGCAGTAGGCTAGCTGGCGCGCGACTTCAGTCTTGCCGACCCCGGTCGGACCCGAGAACAGGAAGCTGCCGATGGGCTTCTGCGGGTTGCCCAGCCCAGAGCGCGCCATCTTGATCGCGCTGGCGAGCGCATCGATCGCGTTGTCTTGGCCGAACACGACCGCCTTCAGGTCACGGTCCAGCTTGGCGAGGGCGCTGCGGTCGTCGGTCGAGACCGAGCGCGGCGGGATGCGCGCGATCTTGGCGATGATGTCCTCGATCTCGGCCTTGCCGATGATCTTCTTCTGCTTGCTCTTGGGCGCGATGCGCTGGGCGGCGCCCGCCTCGTCGATCACGTCAATCGCCTTGTCCGGCAGGTGCCGGTCGTTGATGTAGCGCGCCGAAAGCTCCGCCGCCGTGCTGAGCGCGTTGGCGGTGTACTTCACGCTGTGGTGCGCCTCGAAGCGGGTCTTGAGCCCTTTCAAGATCTCGACCGTTTCCTCGACCGAAGGTTCGTTGACGTCGATCTTCTGGAAGCGCCGCGACAGCGCATGGTCTTTCTCGAATACGCCGCGGTACTCGTTGTAGGTCGTGGCGCCGATGCACTTCAGCTGTCCGTTCGAGAGCACCGGCTTGAGCAGGTTGGAAGCATCCAGCGTGCCGCCCGAGGCTGCGCCGGCCCCGATGACGGTGTGAATTTCGTCGATGAAAAGCACCGCGTTCGGATTGTCGACCAGCTGCTTCAGCACCGCCTTGAGGCGTTGCTCGAAATCGCCGCGGTACTTGGTCCCGGCGAGCAGCGCGCCCATGTCGAGCGCGTACACCGTGCATTTCGCCAGCAGCTCCGGAATGCTGCCCTCGACGATGCGGCGCGCAAGACCTTCCGCGATCGCCGTCTTGCCCACCCCCGCCTCGCCGACCAGCAGCGGGTTGTTCTTGCGCCGGCGGCAGAGGGTCTGGATGACTCGCTCGAGCTCCCGGTCGCGCCCGATCAGCGGGTCGATCTTGCCTGCTAGCGCGAGCGCGTTCAGGTTCTGGGTGTAGTTGTCGAGCGGGCTGTTGGCGGTCTCCGCCTGGCCTTCCTGCTCGGCTTCCTGCTCGCCCTTGCCGGAGTGCGGCTGGGGCGTCTTGGTGATGCCGTGCGAGATGTAGTTGACCACGTCCAGGCGAGTGATTCCCTGCTGCTGCAGGAAGTACACGGCGTGCGAATCCTTCTCGCCGAAGATCGCCACCAGTACGTTGGCGCCGGTCACCTCCTTCTTGCCCGAGGACTGGACGTGCAGGATGGCGCGCTGGATGACGCGCTGGAATCCGAGCGTCGGCTGGGTGTCGACTTCGCGATCGGCGGCGATGCGCGGCGTCTGCTCCCCGATGTGCTGGGTGAGGTTCTTGCGCAGCTCGTCGATGTTGGCGCCGCAGGCGCGCAGCACCTCCGCCGCGGTGGGGTTGTCCAGCAGGGCGAGGAGCAGGTGTTCGACGGTAATGAACTCGTGGCGCTTCTGGCGCGCCTCGACGAACGCCATGTGAAGACTGACTTCGAGCTCCTGGGCAATCATCCTACGTTTCCTCCATCACGCACTGCAGCGGGTGCTGGTGCTTGCGCGAGTACGCGGCCACCTGCTGCACTTTCGTCGTGGCCACATCGCGAGGATACACCCCGCAGACCCCAATGCCTTCACGGTGAACCTTGAGCATTATCTGGGTCGCCCGTTCCCGCGTCATGCTGAAGAACTTCTGCAATACCAGCACGACGAACTCCATCGGCGTGTAGTCGTCGTTCAGCAGCATGACCTTGAACATCGGCGGCGGCTTGAGCTTGCTCTTGCGCGCCTCCAGTACGCTATCGTCTCTGAACTGCGTCGCCATGCCGCCCGTTTGCTATGCGCCGTCCAGTTCAATGAGATCAGACATCCCTTTCGCTTGCCCGTTCCCGCTCCGCGTGACGTGATGAATCGCTTCCTTTACCCAAGACTCTCGCAGCTATCCTAATCAATGTACCGGGGCGGCGCAATGCGATCGCCGCGATGGATGCGGCAGAGTTGGCGGACAGGGCGCCGCGGCGGCGCCCCGGGGCTCCCCTTGACGGCACGGTGCGGGGGGGGGTAAAACGCGAACCGTGTTTGATTTCAGGCTGTCTGTTTCGCCATAGAGAGGGCGGCGGGGTCGTGAAGTTCAGGCATCCCGGGTATTCCCGCGGTAATCCTCAAAAACCAGTTGGAAAGGAAGGGTCATGGCGACAGGCACCGTTAAGTGGTTCAACGACGCGAAGGGCTACGGGTTCATCACGCCGGACGACGGCAGCGAAGACCTGTTTGCGCATTTTTCCGCGATCAACATGTCGGGCTTCAAGACCCTAAAGGAAGGCCAGAAGGTCTCCTTCGACGTGGTGCAGGGCCCGAAGGGAAAACAGGCCTCGAACATCCAGAAGGCCTAGCCGGTTACCGGCACAGAATTTGAAAAGGCCGCCCTCGGGCGGCCTTTTTTATTACATGCGCTCGATCAGCGCCTGCCCGAAACCGGAGCAGGATACCTGCTTGGCGCCCTGCATCTGGCGCGCGAAGTCGTAGGTCACCACCTTGTCGCCGATTGCGGCCTCGATCGACTTCACGATCGCGTCCGCGGCCTCGGTCCACCCCATGTGGCGCAGCATCATCTCGGCCGAGAGGATCTCGGAGCCGGGATTGACGTAATCCTTGCCGGCGTACTTCGGCGCGGTGCCGTGGGTCGCCTCGAACATCGCCACCGAGTCGGACATGTTGGCCCCGGGCGCGATGCCAATGCCGCCGACCTCCGCCGCGAGCGCGTCCGAAATGTAGTCGCCGTTCAGGTTGGTGGTCGCGAGCACGTCGTACTCGGCCGGCCTGAGCAGGATCTGCTGCAGCATCGCGTCGGTGATGACGTCCTTCACTACGATGTCCGGGCCGCCTTTCGGGTTCTTGAAGCTGCACCAGGGGCCGCCGTCAATCGGCTTGGCGCCGAATTCCTTCTGCGCCAGCTGGTAGCCCCAGTCGCGGAAACCGCCCTCGGTGAACTTCTGGATGTTGCCCTTGTGCACCAGGGTTACCGACTTGCGCTTATTGTCGATCGCGTACTGGAATGCCTTGCGGATCAGGCGCTCGCTGCCCTCGATCGACACCGGCTTGATGCCGATCGCGGAGCTTCCGGGGAAGCGGATCTTCGTGACCTTCATTTCTTTGATCAGGAACTCGATCACCTTGTTTGCCTCGGCCGACTTGGCCGGCCACTCGATGCCGGCATAGATGTCTTCGGCGTTCTCGCGGAAGATCACCATGTCCACCTTGTCGGGCTCCTTGAGCGGGCTGGGCACACCCTTGAACCAGCGCACCGGGCGCAGGCAGACGTACAGGTCGAGCTCCTGGCGCAGCGCGACGTTGATCGAGCGGATGCCGCCGCCGACCGGCGTCGTGAGCGGGCCCTTGATCGAGACCACGTATTCCTTCGAGGCTTCCAGGGTCTCCTCGGGCAGCCATACGTTCTCGCCGTAGACCTTGCACGACTTCTCGCCGGCGTACATCTCCATCCACACAATCTTTTTCTTTCCGCCGTAGGCCTTCTCCACCGCGGCATCCACCACCTTGATCATCACGGGCGTGATATCGACGCCGGTGCCGTCGCCTTCGATGTAGGGGATGATCGGATTGTCCGGCACCGCGAGCGAGAAGTCCTTGTTCACCTTGATCTTTTCGCCGCCTGCGGGGACCTTGATGTGCTTGTACGCCATGACCGCTCCTGGAAGGAAGAAAGCCTAAAAGATATATTATATAAGACTTGGTTGCAGCGCCTCGGGCGCCGAACCGAAACCTTGCCGGCGCGCAAAATCATACGCTGCACGGCCCGCCGCGCCGCGCTGTCAACCGACCCGTCGGACGAGCGTTGTTGGGCAGCGTCCCGGCGCAAGCCGGGCGTCGCTGTACAACGACAACGTTCAACTCTATAGAGAAGGCATTCAAATGAAAAAGCTGCTGTTGATGCTGATCGCTGCGACGTTTGCTGCGGTCTCCTACCAAGCCGTCGCCGCGGAGGCGAAGCCCGCGACACCGAAGATGGAGAAAAAAGCAACGGCGAAGAAGCATGTTGCCAAGAAGCGCGTCGTGAAGAAGCACGCGAAAAAGGTTGCGAAGAAGGAAGTGAAAAAGGACGAGATGAAGAAGTAAGTGCAGTCTGGCGCTGAGCGAAAAGGCAGGGTATCTTTCCCTGCCTTTTCTTTTTCCGGCTGCCGTGAAACGCTTCTTCGCCGCTTGCCTTGCCGCCGCCCTGCTCATCGCGGGGCCTGCACGCGGCCAGCTCGGACCGCTACCTCAGGTTGAGCTCTCGCTCGGCATGCGGCAAATCCACGCCGAGCACGCCGACAACGTTCCCGCCCGCATGCAGGGACTCATGTACCGGACTTCGCTCGCGCCAAATGGCGGCATGCTGTTCGTCTACGAGCGGCCCGCGATGGAGTGCATGTGGATGAAAAACACCCTCATTGCGCTGTCGGTCGCCTTCTTCGACCAGGCGGGCAGGGTCATCAACATCGAGCAGATGCAGCCGCAGACCGAAGACTCGCACTGCGCCGAACGCCCGGCGAGCTATGCCCTGGAAATGGAGCAGGGGTGGTTCGCGCGCAACGGGATCGGACCGGGCGCTGTGCTGCTCGGTCTCGACAGGCTAAAAACCGGGCGCTGATCAGCCGAAGTTCTTGCCGGCGAAATCCCAGTTCGCCAGGTTGGCGAGGAACGTTTCGACGAACTTCGGGCGCGCGTTGCGGTAATCGATGTAGTAGGCGTGCTCCCAGACGTCGATCGTAAGCAGCGGCTTGTCGGCGCCCGCGATCGGGGTGCCGGCGTTGGCGGTGTTGACGATGTCGACGCCGCCGTCGGATTTCTTGACCAGCCAGGTCCAGCCGGAACCGAAGTTGCCTACCGCGCTCTTCGCGAACGCTTCCTTGAAGGCGTCGAAC
>DAHVFK010000246.1 GCA_027317055.1 Betaproteobacteria bacterium
ACTGCACCGAGATCACGTCGGAGGATGACAGCGACGTCTGCAATCTCGGCTCGGTGAACATCGGCGCCATTGAGACGGTTGAGGAATTCCGTGACGTGGTTTCTTTGGCGTCCAAATTTCTCGTCTGCGGCACGATGCGCGCGGAACTGCCCTATCGCAAGGTTTACGAGACGCGCGAGAAGAACCGCCGTCTGGGCCTCGGTCTCATGGGTGTTCACGAGTGGCTGCTGAAACGGAAACTTCCCTTCGGCTGCCCCGCGGAGCTTGAGAAGTGGCTGCAGGTTTACAAGTCGATGTCGGAGAAAGCGGCCGACGAGCACTGCGACCGTTTCTTTATCTCGCGTCCGAAAGGCTACAGGGCCATCGCCCCGACGGGGACGATCGGCATCCTCGCTGGCACGACCACCGGGATCGAGCCGCTCTTCGCCGTCGCCTACAAGCGCCGCTACCTCACCGAAGGGACGAAATGGAAGGTCGAGTTCGTTGTCGACTCTACTGCGCAGCTCCTGATTGACAAATACGGACTCGATGCTACGGTGATAGAAACAGCCGGTGATCTTGCGAAAGACCCAGAGCGCAGGATCGCTATGCAAGCCGGTGTGCAGAAGTTCGTAGACCACGCGATAAGCAGCACTATCAACCTGCCGGCGTGGGGCAGCGAGGGCAATAACCCGGATCGGGTTGAGAGCTTCGCGAAGATCCTGGCGAAGCACGCACCAGGCTTGCGCGGAATGACGATGTACCCCGACGGGTCACGCGGCGGTCAACCGATCACGCCCGTCTCCTACGAAGACGCGCTCAAGCATCGTGGCGTCATCTACGAAGAGAACTCCGAAGCAGCGTGTTCCGGCGGCGTTTGCGGAATTTGAGGGCTGGGTAAGGCTAGTCGAGGTTAGGCGTGGCGTGGTGAGGCAAGTGATTCTCAAATAATCGTGGCAAGGCCCGGTGGGGCGTGGCGCGGCGCGGCTAGGCCAGGCAAGGGCAGTTCAATTTCTCAAGGGAGCGAAATAGTGGAAAAGTTGAAGATCCGTCTGACCGGAGTAGCACCCCTGGTGATGCACAACATCCAGCTCGCGGACCCGCGCTACGTGCGCAAGTCCGGTATCAAGGCAATCACGAGCAAGCGCCAGAAGACCGAGGCGGATGAACTGGAGCTAATGCGGCTCGAGTACATCGCGGGTTTGTACTGGAACGACGGCCCCTACCTACCCGGGGTCAATGTCGAAGCCGCGATAGCGATTGCCGCCGGGCAGCTAATGAAAGGGGGCAAGAAGATCGCGCAGGGGGCTGTGCAGTGCGACGACGCACCACTCTCATACGGCGCGAAATACAAGACCCCGGACGATCTCTTTGCGGACGAGCGGTTTCTGTCTTACGTGCCAGCCGTCGTGCCGTCCACGAAGGCCCGCGTGATGCGCGCTCGTCCAATGTTTCCGCAGTGGACCGCTGACGTGACGGTCCACTACCACACGCTTACAGAAGACCAGATTCTCCAGATCGCACAGCGTGCCGGCGATGTAGTTGGTGTGTGTGACTGGCGCCCGCGCAATGGGCGGTTCTCGGTCGAAAAAGTTTAGCAGGACCCGGCTCGGCTAGGCGTGGCAGGGCTAGGCGGGGTGAGGCAAGGCAAGGGCAGTTCAATTTCTCTCAAGGGAGTTCGATGAATCCACGTATTTCAGAACCGGCGAAGCACAAAGGCAAAACGCTTGTGGCGAAACCGAAACGGTTGCCTCCGATCCACGAGCCGCGCGCAAACGCTGCAGGCACGTACGAACGCACGCGGCATCGCGCCCGCCTACTGCTGCCGGCTCAAGACGGCTGCGTTCTTGTAAGCAGCGATGCGCACTACTACGGCGATCCATCTGTCTCGCATCTCGCGTCCATCAAACTCGCCAAGAAGTACCGTCCGTGGGCTGTCATCAACAACGGCGATGCGATCGACGGCGCGTGCATTTCTCGTTGGCCGGTAGGTTCTTTCACGGAATTGGCTGGCCGCCCGAGTGTGAGCGAGGAGCTGCGTACAGCTTCCTCTCGATTGGGAGACTACGAAGCGCTGGATTTCGTTCGCTTTCGTCTTTGGAACATGGGCAACCACGACGCGAGGTTTGAGACGAGGCTTGCGGAGAAAGTGCCGGAGTACGCTGGCACCGAAGGCTTTACGTTGAAGGAGCATTTCCCCGAATGGCTGCCCACCTGGCGCACCGACATCGTGTTGCCGGACGGGCGCAGCGAAGTCGTGATCCAGCACCGATTCAAAGGTGGCATGCACGCCGGGCAGAACAATGTGCTGTGGTCAGGCACGAACTACGTCACCGGCCACGATCACATGCTCAAGGCATACTCGATCACGAACGTCCACGGTCTTTTCTGGGGCGTTCATGCGGGCACGATGGCGCCGATCAATAGCAAACTCTTCTTGCACTACACCGAGGACCGTCCGGTCAACTGGCAGGAAGGTTTCGCCCTGCTGTGGTTTCGTGGCGGCCGCTACGTCGGCCCCGAACTGGTTCATTGCACACCGGATGGCCGCGTGATCCATCGTGGAGATATTCTGAAAGTTTGAAATTTGTGACGGGGCGCAGTGTGGTTTGGCACGGCAAGGCAAGGTGTGGCAAGGGCTTTTCTTGTATCCCCCGTATATCAGGGATCACCCCGGAAAACCAGTCGAATCAAACAATTAGTCTAGGCGTGTATAATTGAAATTGTAGGCCAAGCAGTTCTGCAGCACCCCACTTCCAAGGAGCACACGCATGAAATCTCTCGCCAGGGGCGTCTTCGGCGTCCTCGCCGTCGCTCTCGCCCTCTTCGCCAGCCCCGTTATTGCGCAAGTCGCCAAGCCCGACATCATCGAAGTCGTCGACCTCTCCGGCGAGATCGGCGAAGGCACGGCGGCGCAGATCAAGGAGCAGGTCGAGCGCATCCGCGCGAACCCGAGCGCGAAGGGCGTGCTGTTCATCCTCAACACCCCTGGCGGCGGCGTCTCCGCGAGCGCCACGATTCAAGGCGAACTCTCGAAGCTCAAAGTGCCCGTGGTCGCCTACTGCGAGACGATTTGCGCCTCCGGCGGCGTCTACTCCCTCACCGCGAAGAGCGTGAAGTTCGTCGCCGTGCGCGAAGACACGATCGGCGGCTCGGTCGGCGTCATCATGCACATGACGCGCTACAACCGGCTCCTCGATTGGGCCAAGGTCGATGCGGAGACGTTCAAGAGCGGTCTGCTGAAAGACTCGGGCAACCCGACGCGCGACATGAGCGCGGCCGACCGCGAGTACCTGCAGGGCATCGTCGATGAACTCGCCGTGCGCTTCTACCATCTCGTCGCCGCCGCGCGGCCGAAGATCAATGCCGAGCAGTGGAAGCAGATCAAGACCGCGCGCATCTTCATCGGCCCGCGCATCGTTGCCGCCGGCCTCGCCGACGCGGTCATGACGCGCGAAGAAGCCCTGGCGAAAGCGAAGGAACTCTCAGGCTCCAAGCTCGCGTTCACCCGCGAGGAGCTGAAGAAAATGTCGCATGCCGCGGATGACAGTATGGGGGTCAAGGCCCCGCTGGACGGCGCCGGCGACTCATTCCTGCGCGACGTTCACTTCCTCACCGAGACGATGCGCGAAGTCAAGCAGGGCGGCGCGGTGTCGTTCGAGTACAAGCTGCCCTACACGTTCTAGCCCGATGTTCTCCGCCCTCCTCTCTTTCCTTGGCGGCAGCGCGTTCCGGTTCGTGATCGGACGCGCGACCGACTGGCTCGAGAAGCGCCAGGAGTATCTGCAGGAGATCGCGCGCATCCGCGAGCAGGAGAAGCTAGACGCGGCCGCGCACGAGCGCCAGATGGCGATGATTCGCCTGCAGGCCGAGCTAAAGGTGAATGAGGTCAAGCTGGCCGGCGAGGCGGCCGTGAGCACCGCGGAGGCGCAAGCCTTCGTCGAGGCGATGAAGACCGCGAACGCGCCGATCGGCGTCAAGTGGGTCGACGCCTGGAACGGCCTGATCCGGCCGCTGTGCGCGACGATCTCGGTTCTCCTCTGGCTTCTCTCCATCGTCAAGGCGGCGCTGGTGTTGACCGAATGGGATAAGAACCTCGTCGCGTCGATCATCGGCTACTACTTTGCCGACCGCCACATCGGGAAGACGAAATGAGCGGGGCCGGCGTAGTCATCCGTGACGGGGCGGGCGATTCGATTGGTGATGGCTGGACCGACATGCCCGTCAAGCGCGGGTGAACCTTGAAACGCTGTATTGGCTTGTGCGGCAGTTCGAGGGCTGCCGCCTCGTGCCCTACCTGTGCCCGGCTGGAGTCTGGACGTGCGGGTGGGGATCTACCGGCCCCGACGTTTTCCCGGGCCGCGCGTGGACGCAAGAATACGCCGACTGGCGGCTCGAGCAAGACGCCCGAAAGTTCGCCTACGGCGCCCTGATCCTCTGCCCGAAGCTCCGCGGCGATGCGCTCTGCGCCATCGCCGATTTCGCGTACAACCTCGGCCTCGGCCGCCTCAAGACCTCCACCCTTCGCCGCCGGCTCAACGCCGGTGACATGCGCGGCGCGCGCATCGAACTCGCGAAGTGGGTGCGAGGCGGCGGCAAGATCCTCCCTGGCCTCGTCCGACGACGGGCCGCAGAAGCGGCATTTCTATGACCAAACGCAGCGGCAAAGCCTGGTTCAAGTTCAAGCTCTTCGGGCTCCCGTGGGAGGCGCGCGTCTACCCGTCGAATCACAAGGCGCTCGATCACGGCGACACGCTCGCCTTCTGCGACCACGAGAAGCGGCTGATGGGGTTCAGCGACGCCCTGACACCGGAGCAACAGCGCACGGCCTTCGTCCACGAGCTGCAGCATGCCATCGAAGACCATTCCGACGTCGACTACGAGCAGAAAGTGAGCCCGGACGTGGCCGATCGGCTGACCGACCAGGTCGCCCGCAGTTGGCTCTACGTGATCCGCGAGTGCCCGGAAATCCTCTCGTTCCTGCGCGCTGAATAGCTTGACAGTGGAAAGTTGGGGTGTACCGTGAAAACGGACACCCCTTCTTTTTCGCCTATGCTCTGCCCCCTCTGCGACCACCACGAAGTCCATCTCCTCGAGACGCGCGGCGAGCGCCGCCGCCGGGAATGCGGCCGCTGCGGCCACCGCTGGACGACCTACGAGGTCGCAGCGGAGCGGTTTGTGGGGAAACGTCCACTGATAGCGTTGACAGTGGAAACGAAAGAGAGTAGGTTGCGAATTATCAACTTGGGAGCGGAAGCAGCGCATCGAACAGCTACGGGAGAGAGACACCATGAGACCGGCAATCATTGATCTGATCCTGACCTACAAGCAGATGATCCTCGACTCTCGCTCTAAAAAGCTGCGCGAGACTTTGGGGAACGTGGTGCTGGACCTTGAGCGCATTCTGCGGGAGGCGCAGTGAAGCGCACCCCTTCCCCATCGAAGCGCAATCTCGCGTGGCACTTCGTCGGTGAGAAATTGCGCGACGGTCGGCCCGTTCCCGCCGACGGAGCGTGGCTGGAGCACACCGGCAAGCTGATCCTCTGCGAGGAAGGATTGCACTGGAGCCGCGAACCATTAGATGCGCTTCAGTACGCTCCTGGCGAAACGCTCTGCCT
>DAHVFK010000247.1 GCA_027317055.1 Betaproteobacteria bacterium
GTGTACGACACCATCTCCAAGATGAAGTATTAGCGCCGGCCCGTGTCAGCCAAGCACCTGCTCTACTTCACCGCGACCGATCACTACGTGTATCGCTGGTCGCGCCGCGCGCTCGAGCTGCAAGCGAGGTTTACCGCCGATGACGCCGGCGCGCTGGGTTTCCGGCAGTACCTGCGCGGCAAGAAGCGCGCCTTGTTCTATCTGGTGGCCGACCTCGCGGGCGAGGACTTCCACGAAGACCAGATTCCCTACCTGCGCGGCGGCGACCGCCAGGCGGTGATCGACCGGCGCCTGGCGCAACGCTATCGCGACACGCGGCTCGCGGCAGCGCTGTCGCTCGGCTACGTCGCAGGCCAGCGGCGCAACGAGCGGCTGCTGCTGGCCTCGTTCACCAACACGCAGCAGTTCACGCCCTGGCTTGACGCGCTGACAGAGTCCGGCACTAAGCTCGCCGGCGTATTCTCGGTGCCCCTGGCCGCGCCGGCGCTCGCGGCGCGCCTGGGCGCGCGCGAGGGACGCTGCTTCGTCATCACCGCCGACCGCGCCGGCCTGCGGCAATGCTTCGTCGAAAACGGCAAGCTGCGCTTCGCGCGCCTGGAGCGGACCGCCGACATGGCGCCCGAAGACCTGGCCGCGTTCGTGCGCTCCGAGACGATGCGCCTCGCCCAGTACCTGACGACGCTGCGGGCGCTGCCGCGCGAAGGCCCTCCGGTACAGGTGATGGTCGTGGCGCCCGCGGGACAGAAGGCGGCCTTCGAGCGCGTGCTGGCGTCCGATGCCAAGTTCGTATTCCACACCTTCGACCTGGACGAGGCGGCGCGCGCCGCCAAGGTGGGACAGGCCCCCGCGGAGACGCTCGCCGAGCGCCTGTACCTGCATCTGACGGTCAAGCAGACGCCGAAAGAGCAGTTTGCGCACAGGGAAGACCGGCGCGGCTACCTCCTGTGGCAGCTGCAGCGCGGCATCGCCCTCGCCGGCGCGGCCGGCCTGGCCGCCTGCGCGCTGTACGCGGGCACCCAGTGGCTCGACGTGATGTCGGCCCACGGCCAGGCCGTGAGCGAGCAGCGCGAGGCGGACCTGGCCGCGGATCGCTATCGCCGCATCACCGCGACCTTTCCGGTGACGCAGACCACCACCGACAACCTCAAGGCGACGGTGATCGAGTTCCGCAAGATCGCGAACCGGACCGCGTGGCCGGAGCCCTCGTTCGTCCACCTGTCCAAGGTGCTGGACGAGTTTCCCCGGATCGAGCTCGAGAGCCTGGTCTGGCGCGTCGGGCAGCCGGGCGGCCGCGGTCCGGGCGCGCCGCGGGGCGGCGCGGGGACCTCGGCCGGGCTGCTGCAGGGCAACGACACCGAGGAGCTCGAGATCGGCGGACGCGTGGCGACCACGCAGGGCTCCGACTACCGCGCGATCACGGCGGAAGTCCAGCGCTTCTCGCAGGCGCTCAGCAACGGCTCACCGTACCAGGTGGCCAACATGCAGCTTCCGTTCGACATCACATCGCAGGGAACCCTCACCGGCGACATCGGCTCGACGGCGCGCAACGAGGCGCCGCGCTTCACCATCGTCTTGTCGAGGCCCCTGAAATGATCGTGACGGCCCAGGAAGCCCGCAAGCTCGCGCTGCCCGCGATCGCGTTCGCGTTGTTGATCGGCGCCGGCGTGGCGCTGATCGAGTTCGTCGATTCGAGGCTCGCGGTCGCAACGCGCGAGCTGACCGTCGCCAAGGCGCACCATGCCGAGGCGCGCGAGCGGCTCATGCGCATCGCCGACGAGGAGCGCGAGGTAAACGAAAAGCTGGCGGTCTATCGCAGACTGCAGCAGCTGCACGTCATCGGCCCCGAGCGGCGCCTGGAGTGGGCCGACGCCATGTCGCGCATCAAGACCGGCCGCGAGCTGCTCGATCTGCGCTACCGCGTCGACCGGCAAGCGCTGCTCGTGTCGGTCCCGGGCAAGCCGGGCAACGTCGACTTCTACTCCAGCACCATGAAGGTCGATATCGCGCTGCTGCACACGGGCGACCTGCTGCGCTTTCTGGAAGACCTGCGCAATTCCGGCAACGCCTACTACGCGGTCCGGCGCTGCGAGATCACGCGCACGGGGCAGGCGCCCACCGGCACCTCGATCGTGCCGCGCCTGCGCGCCACCTGCGACATCGACCTGATCACCATCCTCGACCGGGCGGCAAAGTCGTGAAGCGCACGGTTACGGCACTATTCGGCCTCCTGCTCGCCACCGCTTCGGCGGCGTCGGCGGCACAGGAGCTCGGGCGGCTGTTCTTCACTCCCGAGCAGCGCGCCGAGCTCGACGCGCGCCGCAAGGCCCGCGTGCCCGACAAGCCGGCCGCGGTTCTGATCGAATCGCCCAGCACCACCTTCGACGGCTACGTCAAGCGCTCCAACGGCAAGTCGACCGTCTTCCTCAACGGCGAGCCGATCACCGAGGGCGCGGACGCCAAGCGCGTCCAGGTCGTTCCCTCGCGCGACGACCCGAGCCGCGCCGCGATCGAGCTGGGCGAGGGCGCACGGTGCATCCCGCTCAAGGTCGGCGAATCGCTCGACCGCGGCACCGGCGAAGTGAGCGACGTGATCGGCAAGGGCGAGGTCAAGGTCAACGGTCGTGGTGCGAAAGCACGCTAAACTCGAGCGCGGCGCCGCGCTGCTCGTCCTGATGGTGATTCTTGTGCTCGGCGTTTCGTGGATGCTGGCCTCCGCGTTGACTTCTTGGCTCAATCCCGCCGCGACCAATCCAAGCCGCAACGGCGAAGTGCTGGGTCAAGCGAAGGCGGCACTACTCGGGTACGTGGCGAAGGAAGTCATGGACATTTCCGGGGCAAACCCAGAGCAGAATCCGGGCCGTTTGCCCTGCCCCGAATTGCGCGCTTACGTCGGCACCGCAAATGAAGGCATAGCCGCAGGCAATTGCACGCTTCCAGCCGTTGGCCGACTGCCGTGGCGCACGCTCGGTCTGGACAAACTTGTAGATGCCTCCGGCGAGCCGCTTTGGTATGTCGTCTCGCCGGGATGGGCATACACAAGCGGAAATTTGCAAATCAACTTCAACACGGTCGGACAAATTACTTTGCAGAACGCTCAGGGGAATCCAATCGCATCGAACTTAATTGCGCTGATCATAGCGCCAGGTCCACCGCTCAGCGTTCAAGCGTCGCCTAACTGTGCGGCAATTAACCAGACACGGGCGCTCAGCACCCTTCCGCCGCCAGCTAACTGGTACCAGAACTATCTTGAGTGCCAAAACGCCACATACCTTGCGGCCACGACATTCGCGATGGCCGGACCGAGCGGCTCGTTCAACGACCAGGTCGTTCAGATCACCGCCAACGACGTCATGCGAGCAATCGAGGGACCGATAGCGCAGCGCATACAGACCCAGATCGCGCCTGCTATCAATTCCGTGTACACCACAGCCAACGGATGGACGAACACGCAACCGCTGTACCCGTTCGCCGCGCCGTTCAGCAGCCCGAGTCCCGAAGTCGATCCTCCGAACGATGGTAGTGTTGGCAACTACGAAGGCGTGCTACCGATCGCTCAAGACGCCGCCACCGAAGTGACGTGGCTGAGCGTCCCGCCGATTTCATGCACTATCTCACCGCCGGGAGGCGGCGTGAGCTGCGGTCTGTGCACCGTTTCGTCAACCACTGTTTCGTGCACAGTAGCGGGAGTGGGGCCACCCGCTCCAACTTTACAGCTCACGGCGTACGCGTCGAAAGTCGGCACTGGGTTCAGGCAGCCGCCCGGGATTTTATCCAAGGTCTCCGACCCGGGCTTTTCATCGCGCTCGATCGAAAACACGCTACAGAGCAATGGCACCGCAATGGTCGTCTACCAGGGCGTGCCCCCACTGGGAGTTTCGTCCCTGACAATTACCATCAACGCCGCGGACGACCCGATCACTTCTTCCGATCAAGCTATCGCCCCGAATACCAGTTGGTTCATCCGCAACCAGTGGTACAAGTTCACATATTACGCGGTGTCGCAGGGCTTCGCGCCCGGCGGCGCGGGTGGCTGCGGACCGAACCCGACGCTCCCGCTGTGCTTGACGATCAATAACGATGCCGTGCCGAACGATGATAAGCACGCCGTGCTTGTGTTCGCCGGGCGTGCCCTGACTACTCCGGCCGAGCGCGTCGGAGCGGCGTGTTCGACGAGCGCAGCACAGACGCGGCCGTCGGGCCAGCTCACGAGCTACTTTGAATGCGAGAATGCGACGGTCGCCGATTCCGTTTTCGAGAAGCGTCCCGCAGCGACGAGCGCTTTCAACGACCACGCCTTCGCCATCGCTCCATGAACTTGCCAGCCGCCCGCCGCCGCGCCGCCGGCTTCTCGCTGATCGAAATGGCGCTGGTGGTCGCCATCATCGGTTTCATTCTTGGCGGCATGGTGATGACGCTTTCGGCGCAGATCAGTCAGCACAACATCGACGAGACGCAAAGCCGCCTCAAGCAGGCGCGCGACGCGCTGCTCGGATTCGCAATTGCAAATGGGCGACTTCCGTGTCCGGCTTCGGCGACCAGTAACGGGCTTGAGTCGCCAGTGGGAGGAGGCACCGCCTGCACCAATCCCTACGACGGGTACTTGCCGGCGGTAACGCTCGGGTTCCAGCCGATCGACAGCAACGGCTACGCGGTCGATGCGTGGAACAATCGCATCCGCTATGCGGTGACACAAACGAGCGTTTCCGGCTCGTGCACGAGTTCCACCAGTCCGCCACCGTTTACCTCGTCGAATTTGAAGGCGAACGGCGTCGCCTGCCTACCGAATGACTTAGTCATATGCAAATCGGCTAGCGTCATTACTGCTACCGACTGCGGCCCGTCTAGCAATGCCGTGACCAACCAAAGCGCAGGCTTTAAGCCCGTCGTGGCGATCGTCTACTCTACCGGTAAGGACTTTACGACCCCGACCGCCGGCAACACGGACGAGGCAGCGAACCTAAACGGCGATGCGGTGTTCGTCAGCCATCCACCGGCCCCGCCAGGGGCCTCAGGCGGAGAGTTCGACGACCAGTTCGAATGGATCCCGGTCGGTCTGCTATACGGGCGCATGACGACCGCTGGGGTGCTGCCATGACATGGCGCGTCGGCCCCGCTCTGCTCTACCAACGACTGCGCAATGCCGGCGTCGAACCAGGCGACCCCGACGAGCTGCAGCTCAAGAAGCAGGTGCTGCTGTTCGCCTGCGGCCTGATGATCGCGGGCTCGGCGATCTGGCTCTCGATCTACTGGCTGCTCGGCTTGCCGCTGCCGGCCACGCTGCCGGTCGCGTTCCAGCTGCTGTCGCTGGCGACGCTGCTGATCTATCTCTGGACGCTCAATTTCGAGTTCTTCCGCGCGACGCAGCTCGGGCTGTGGCTGTTCGTGCCGTTCGTCGCGCAGTGGGCGATAGGCGATTTCGTTACCGCCAGCGGCATCATCCTGTGGGGCCTGCTCGCGCCGGTGGGGGCGGCGCTGCTGTATTCGGCGCGCGAGTCGCTGCCCTGGATGGTGGCCTACGTCGTGCTCACCGTCGCTTCGGGCTACGTCGACTACCAGTTGATCGGCGTGCCGCATATGACGCGCCACGTGCC
>DAHVFK010000248.1 GCA_027317055.1 Betaproteobacteria bacterium
GCTCGAACGCGTTCAGGACGCCGCCAAAGCCGGACTCGGCATCGGCCACGATCGGCGCGAACCAGTCGACGTCGCCCTTGCCCTCCATCCACTGGATCTGGTCCGCGCGCGCGAGCGCGTTGTTGATCCGCCTGACCACGTTGGGGACGCTCGAGACCGCGTACAGCGACTGGTCGGGGTACATCGAAAGTGAGTCGTTGGCATCGGCCGCCACCTGCCAGCCCGAGAGATAGATCGCCGGTACGCCCGCCTTGACCTGCTGCATGGCCTGGTTGCCCGTCAGCGCGCCCAGCGAATTGACGAAAGGCCGCTCGTTGCACAGCGTCCACAGCTTTTCGGCGCCGTTGCGCGCCAGCGTGTGCTCGATGCGCAGGCTGCCGCGCAGGCGCACCACGTCCTCGGCGCTGTAGCCGCGCTTGATGCCCTTCCAGCGCGGATTCTCCGCCCAGTCTTTCTTCAGCGCGGCGATCTCAAGCTCTCGTTGATTCATCGTGGTCCCTTTACGTTAGTGGATGATCGATCAGCTCATCCTCACCATAACGTACCGGGTTGGCGCGGAGCAACAACCTGGGGCGAGTGCCGTAAGGGTGTGAGAAACAAGCACTTACAATGACTTAGCGCGCCTGTATTTCACCATGCGATGTGCGTTTTCAGATTGATGCTGCCGCGCAATATCGGCTTGAAATCAGGTCTGCACCAGCTTGCGGTGGCGGTTGACGCTCATCAGCAGGCCCACCCCGATGAACAGGGTGGCGAGCGAGGTGCCGCCGTAGGACACGAACGGCAACGGCACGCCCACCACCGGCAGGATCCCGGCCACCATGCCCATGTTGACAAAGGCGTAGGTGAAGTACATCAGCGTGAGCGAGGCGGCCAGCAGGCGCGAAAAGTAGGTCGCCGCGTTGGCGGCGATCATCAGCCCGCGTCCGATCAGCAGCGCGTAGAGCAGCAGCAGGACGCAGTTTCCGATCAATCCGAACTCCTCCGAGAACACGGCGAAGATGAAGTCCGTGTGGCGCTCCGGGATGAACTCCAGGTGCGCCTGCGTACCGTGCAGCCAGCCCTTGCCCGCGATGCCGCCGGAGCCGACCGCGATGGTCGACTGGATGATGTGATAGCCCGCACCGAGCGGATCCTGAGTCGGATCGAGCAGCGTCAAGATGCGCTTGCGCTGGTAGTCGTGCAGCAGGCCCCACAGCGGCGCGACGCTGGCGAGCGCCAGCGCGGCGAGTGTCGCCAGGACCTTCCAGCCGATACCGGCGAAGAAGATCACGTAGAACCCCACGGCGAACACGAGCAGCGCAGTGCCGAGGTCGGGCTGGCGCGCGATGAGCGCCACCGGCAGGGCGAGCAGCAGGCCTGCGAGCGCGAAATCGCGCAGCCTCAGCGCCGCCTCGTAGCGGTGGAAATACCAGGCCAGCATGAGCGGCACGGCGATCTTCATCATCTCGGAGGGTTGCACGCGCAGGAATCCGAGGTGCAACCAGCGGCGCGCACCGTTTACCACGTCCCCGAACAGCGCCACCGCGACCAGCAGCGCGAGCCCCAGCAGGTAGGCCGGCAGCGCGAAGCGCGCCAGCGTCTGCGGCGGCACTTGCGCGGCGACCCACAGCGCCGCGAATGCCACCGCGAAATTGAGCAGCTGGGCATGAAAGCGCGCGGGTGTGTCGTAGCTCGCCGAGTACAGCGTGGCGAGACCGATGCCGGTAAGCGCGAGCACGATCGCGAGCAGCGGGCCGTCGAGGCCGCTTGTCATTCGCGCGATCGCGCGGCGCACCGTCACTGGGGTAAGCGTCATCAGTCGCCCGCTTGCGATGAGTCGTCTTCCTTGACGCCCTTGCGCGCCGGAGCCTTGCCCAGAAGGTAGTAGTCGAGCACGGCGCGCGCGATCGGAGCCGCCGCGCGCGCGCCGAATCCCCCGTTCTCGACCACCACGGCAAGCGCGATCTTCGGGCTCTCCACCGGCGCAAACACGACGTACAGAGAGTGGTCGCGCAGCCGCTCGGCGACGTTCTTCTCTTCGTACTTTTCGTTCTGCTTGATGGAGATGACTTGCGCCGTCCCGGTCTTGCCGGCGCTGGTGTACTGCGCGCCGGCGAAGGCGCGCGCCCCGGTGCCCTCGGGGTCCCGGTTCACGCCTTCCATCGCGTGCTTGATGAAGGCTACGTTCGCCTCATGCAGCGGGATGCGGCGCACCAGCTGCGGTTCCTCGTAGCGGCGCTCACCGGTGCGCGTATTGTCGATATGGTCGACCAACCGCGGGCGGTACATCACTCCGCCGTTGGCCAGGGTCGCGAGCGCGAGTGCGAGCTGTATCGGCGTGTAGGCGTTGTAGCCCTGGCCGATGCCGACCGAGATGGTCTCGCCCGGGTACCACTTCTTCTGCTCGGGACTCCTGAAGCGCTTCGCCTTCCATTCCGGCGACGGCAGCACGCCGGACGCTTCGCCGTCCAGGTCGATCCCGGTGCGCGAGCCGAAGCCGAAGGGCGCCAGAAACTGCGCGATCGCGTCGATGCCAAGATCGTTCGACAGCATGTAGTAGTACGTGTCGCAGGATTCCACCAGAGACTTGTAAAGGTTCACTACGCCGTGCCCGCCCGGCCTGTCGTCACGAAAGCGCCGTCCGCCGAACATGAAATATCCCGGATCGACGATCGAGCTCTTGGGCGTTCGCTTGCCCAGCTCGAGCGCGGCCAGCGCGAGGTAGGGCTTGAGCGTGGAGCCCGGCGGGTACAGGCCCGCGATGGCACGGTTGTTAAGCGGGTGATCGGGCGAGTTGTTCAGCGCATCCCAGCTCTGCGGGTCGATGCCGTCGACGAACAGGTTCGGATCGAATCCGGGCTGGGACACGAGCGCGAGCACAGCGCCGGTGGCCGGCTCGAGCGCGACCAGCGCGCCGCGCCGGTCGCCAAAGGCCGCCTCGGCCACCTGCTGCAACCCGGTGTCGATGGTCAGCGCGACGTCGTCGCCGGGATGCGCCGCGGTGCGCGTGAGCGTCCGGATTGCGCGCCCCGCCGCGTCGATCTCCACCTGCTCGAAGCCGGCATTTCCGTGCAAGTCCTCCTGGTAGCTGGCCTCGATTCCGCTCTTGCCAATGACATCGGTGCCGCGGTAGTTGGCCGAGACGCCGAGCGCCTCGAGCCTTTCCTGGTCCCGCTCAGTGATCCTGCCGGTGTAGCCGAGCACGTGCGACGCGGTCTCGCCGAGCGGATAGTCGCGGAACAGGCGCGCCTTGATCTCGACGCCCGGGAAGCGGTAGCGGTTGGCCGCGACCCGCGCCACCTCGGCGTCGCTCAATCGGGTACGGATCGGCAGGCTGTCGGCGCTGCGCGTCTCGGCCAGCAGCCGCTCGAAGCGGCTGCGGTCCTTGGGCTGGATTTCCACCAGCTTGGACAGCTGGTCGATCGTGCGCTCCAGGTCCGGCGTCTTGTCCGGCGCGATCTCGAGCGTGTAACCGGAGTCGTTGCCTGCCAGCACGATGCCGTTGCGATCGACGATCAGGCCGCGGTTGGGCGCAATCGGGACGATCGAGATGCGGTTGTCCTCCGCCTTGGTCTGGTAGTAGTCGTGCTGCAGCACCTGCAGGTAGACGAAGCGCGCGAGCAGCGCGCCGAACGCGAGCAGCGCCACGACCGCTGCGATCACCATGCGCAGGTGAAAATTATAGAGCTCGCGCTCGTAATCCTTCAGCTCGGCAAGATGCATCGCCCTAGATCGCCCGCGTTTCGTCCGGGTTCACGCGCCGCCGCTGCGGCGCGAGCAGCAACACCGACGCCAGCGGCCACAGAAGCGCGCCGATGAGCGGGCCGACGAAGATCGTCCAGCCGGGAAACTCGGCGCCTGCGGCGAGCCGCACCAGCGCCGTGACGGCCTCGGCGAAAGCAAGCAGAGGCGCGATGTGCAGCGCCTGCTGCAGCAGCCCGAACCAAAGGATGCGGCGCGAGAGGGAGATGGCGAGGAACGCGAGCAGCGCGTAGGCGAGCGCGTGCTGTCCGAGCAGTACGCCGTTGCCCGCGTCGATCACCAGTCCGAGCGTCCAGCCGATTCCCAGCCCGACCAGGCGCGGCTGGCGCACGCACCAGAACACGAGCACCAGCGCGACGAAGTCGGGCGTCAGCCGCAGATCTTTCCACGGCAGGAAATCGAGCAGCAGCGCGATCGCGAACGAGGTCGCGATGGTGCTCAGGCGCACCGGCCGCAGAATGTGCTGCGGGCTATCGGGACCGAGCGCCATCGTTCTTGCGCGTGTGCCGCGGCACGAGCCGGCGCGGCTTGACGGGCTCCGCGCCGCCGAAGTTGGGGGCCGGCTTCGCTGCGCCCGATAGCACCAGCACGAAGCGGCCCCGGTCGACCCCTCCCGCGGGCTTGCACAGCACCCGCGCAAAGTCATGCGCCGAGTCGCGCTCCACGCTCACCACGGTGGCGACCGGCAGCCCGGCCGGATAGGTGCCGTCGATGCCCGAGGTGACCAGCCGGTCGCCGTCGCCGATTTCCGCGTTCGGCGCCATGAAGCGCAGCTCGAGCAGGCCGGAGGATCCGCCGCCGAACGCGATCGCGCGCAGGCCGCTGCGCAGCACCTGTACCGGAACCGCCTGGCCCTTGTCGGTGATCAGCGTGACCTCCGAGGTGAAGGCGTGCGCGCGGGTGACCTGGCCGACCACGCCTGCCTCGTCCACCACGGGGCTGCCGGGGACGACACCGTGCTGGGTGCCCTTGTCGACGACCACCTTGAGCGCGTAGGGATCGCGCCCGGCGTAGATGATCTCCGCCGGGATGGTATGGCGCTTGAGCTTCTCGCCCGCCTCGATCAGGCGCCGCAGGCGCTCGCCTTCGGCCGCCGCCGCCTCATTGCGCTGCGCGGACTGCAGCGCGGCCAGCATGCGGGCGCGCAGCTGCGCGTTTTCCTCGCGCAGCGCGGACTGGGTGGCGAAGTAGTCCCCGATGCGCCGGCCGAGTTCCGACGGCGCGGTCGCGATGCGCTGCAGCGGATAGGCTACCAGCGCGAGGACGTTCCTCAGCCCCTCGGTGTAGTGAAAACGTGCGTCCAGGACCAGCAAGGCGAGGGAAAGCGAGGCGAAGAAGGCGAGCCGGACGACCGGCGCGGGGCCGTGCTTGAAGAACGGTGGGGGGCCGTACTCCATCCCCCCATCACTCAGTCATTCGTGAAGATCGGCCCGAAATGCTCCATCTTCTCGAGCGCCTTGCCTGAGCCTCGCACGACGCAGGTGAGCGGGTCGTCGGCGACGATTACCGGCAGCCCGGTCTCCTCCATCAGCAGCCGGTCGAGGTCGCGCAACAGCGCTCCGCCGCCGGTGATGACCATGCCCTTCTCGGCAATGTCGGCGCCGAGTTCGGGCGGGGTCTGCTCGAGCGCGGATTTCACCGCCGAGACGATCTGGTTCAGCGGTTCGGTAAGCGCCTCGAGGATTTCGTTCGAGCTGATCGTGAAGCTGCGCGGGATGCCTTCGGCGAGATTGCGGCCCTTGACCTCCATCTCGCGCACCTCGCTGCCGGGGAACGCCGAGCCGATCTCCTTCTTCACCATCTCGGCCGTGGTCTCGCCG
>DAHVFK010000249.1 GCA_027317055.1 Betaproteobacteria bacterium
GTCTGATTCCGAATGGATGCAATTACGTGCAGCAGTTGCAGCGGTTCAAGGCGCAGTGCTCGGCCGCCGGCATCCATCATGTTCACGGTCACCGCCACCAGTATGCGCAGACGCGGTATCGGGAGCTGACCGGCTGGGCCTGTCCGGCGCAGGGCGGGCCGGCCAGAAAGCAGCTCACGTACGAGCAGCAAGCCATCGATCGCCGGGCTCGCTTCACCATCAGCCACGAACTGGGTCACGGTCGCGAAAGCGTCGCTTCGGTTTATTTAGGTCGATAGCGGTTCCTGGCGGCGGCATCGAACCCGAGCGACGAGGCTGTTAGCAGTGCTGACACCCGGCATCGACGTCAAACCGGATCGACCGGCATGCGCACACGCGTGAACGTGCCGGCGAACGGCGGTAGTCGCGAGTCGGAAGTGCTGACTTTCAGCGCGTTGCTCGTGCTGCTGGGCAGGCGGTCCCGGCAGTCGATCTACGATCTGATGCGGCGCGATCCTTCGTTCCCTCGGCCGCGGCAACTGGGAAGCGAGTTCTCCATCGGATGGCTGCGAGTCGAGGTCATGCAGTGGCTTACATCCCGGCCGCTGGTCGAGTTGAATGGGCTCGATGCTGTGGAGCGCCGGAGGAGGGCGCGCGGATCAGGGCCGGGGGAGTCGGCCGGAAAGTAGCCGGGCCCGCACTTCCCCTCCCGCTGAGACGCGCGTATTATGTACACGATTCTGCACATTAAACGCGCCGCCGTTTTCGGCACAGGAGGCCTGCAATGGGAATTTCCACGAAGGACGTCATTCCGCTTTCGCAGGCCCGCGCCAGTTTCTCGGAGTTGGCGGAAGAGGTGAAGGCCGGCGCCGAGAAGGTCATCACCAAGAACGGCGAGAGTTACGTGGCGCTGATCGACGCGCAGCGGCTGGACCATTACCACCGGCTGGAGCGCGAACGCATTCACTTGCTGTTGATCGATGAGGCTGGCAAGGGGTTGGACGATGTCGCCGCCGGCCGCGTGAAGGATGCACGCAGCACGATCCAGTCGATCAAGCGCCGCCGCCGCGCATAAGACGGGTGGAGCGGCACTCGTGGCGAGGAAGCCCGTCGTCCGGCTCACCGCGAACTTCGAGCGCAACCTCGCCGACATCGAGCGTTTTCTGACCGAAGCCGAATCGCCCCAGGCTTATGAGGCGCTGCTCGACGAACTGCTGGATACCGTGATTCCAAACCTCGAACGGTTTCCCGGTATCGGACGGCCGTTCTTCGCGCAGCCGGCGCGCTCGGTCGAAACCACGAATGCGCTGGACGCATTGCGCGCAAAGTTATCGGCGTTGACGCCGGACCCGGAAGCGTTGCGCGAATACATCCTCGACCACTACCTGGTGCTGTACGCGCAGATTGATGCGAATCTCTATCTGCTGGCGATCAGGCATCACCGCCAACTGTCGTTCGATTTCCAGTCGCACTGGGGCGGGACTTCGTCGCCGCCGTAGTGCGATCGAACGCTGCCCGGTTCGCAGCGACGTTTTCGTTTCGGTACGGGTTTCAGTGTAGGTCGCGGTATAGGTCGCCGATCAAGGCGCCCGAAATCTCAGTGCCGGCGCGGGCTTTACACCCATGCATCATCGGGGTGTGTTCTAAGGCTGCCATGCCTGACGGCTCAAAATACTGGATTTCCTGCCGACCCTTGCATTGAGGTCGGGCGGAGTGTGAAATCCGCGCGTCCGCAGACGCGGCAAGCGCGGTCGCAATGGCGCATTCGGCGTCGGCCCATGCGCCGGATTGTTCGAAAGATTCAAATAAAGCGCCCTTGCGCCCTTCCTAAAATACTACCTCACCGCGCAAGGGGGTTGTCCGCCATTTTGCGGTTCCCCCGGGGGATGGGCAGCCATTAATACGCCATACGTACTTCCGCGCCGACTGATCGTCGCCATTGGGGGCAATGCGATCGATCCCGACGGCAGCAAGGGCACGCCCGAAGAGCAGAAGGCGATCGCCGCCGCCACGGCGCAGACAATGCTGCCGCTGCTTCAACTCGACAACCAGCTTGTCATCGTCCACGGTAACGGCCCGCAAGTCGGCAAGCTCTTGCTTGCCAGCGCGATCGCGCACGATCGGATCACACCGCAGTCGCTCGACATACTGGTGGCGCAGACCCAGGGCGCGACCGCCTACATACTCGCGCAGGCATTCGAGAACGCCTTGCGGGAAGTGGGCAACCCGCGCCACGCGGTGGGGCTCGTGACGCAGGTGGAGGTCGACGCGAACGACCCCGGCTTTGGCAATCCGACCAAGCCTGTCGGTCCGTTTTTCAGCGAGGCGGAGGCCAAGGCGATCGCGCAAGAGCTGGGCATTCAGGTAAGGGAGGATTCGGGACGCGGCTGGCGCTATGTGGTCGCCTCTCCCAAGCCCAAGCACATCTGCGACATCTCGCTGGTCGAGGCGCTGATGTGCACCAACACGGTGGTCATCGCAGGAGGGGGCGGCGGCATTCCGGTGGTGCGGGACGAGCGTGGCCGACGCTACGGTGTGAATGCGGTCATCGACAAGGACCTCACGACGGCGGTTATGGCGACGGTGCTCGGCATTCGCGACATGATGATGCTGACCGCCGTCCCGCGCGTGGCGATCAATTTCGGCAAGCCCGATCAGCGCGAACTCCATCGCGTCTCGCTGTCGCAGATGCGCGAGTACCTGGTTGCGGGGCATTTCCCGGCCGGGAGCATGGGGCCCAAGGTGGAGGCGGCGCTGCGTTTTCTCGAGGCGGGCGGCAAGCGCGTGATCATCACCAGCCTGCATTCCGCGGTTCCCGCGTTGCGCGGAGAGACCGGTACGCACATCGTGCAAGACGCGGATCTGGATGCCCGCTTGTCCACCGAAGCAATGAATGACGAAGGCCAGCGCAGGTCGATCTCCTGAGGAGCGTCATAAAGGGCAGGACGCTGCGAAACCCAGCCGCATTATACGAATGCCACGCCTCAATGAAGCGCCTACAACCAAGAGAACAGTTCTCTGGCAGGAGAATCGATGGCGCTGTATGCAAAGCTGATCAAGGGCATCTTCCAGGATTCCGTGACACTCATGCTGATGTCACGGGATCTGTCGGCATTGCCTGATGTCAAGCGCGTTGCCGTGATGATGGGGACCCCGGCGAACAGGGACGTGTTCCGCGAAACGGGGCTTTGGCACGAGGAGTTCGCAGCCGCAACGCCGAACGACCTCTGCCTCGTTGTGGACAGCGAAACCGACGATCCGACGGTCGCCGAGGTCATGGCGGCCCGGGTACATGAGCGGCTCTCGGAGCTGGCGCGCGGCCGGCGCCGCGCCCGCTACCCAGTCGTGCGCAGCTGGCGTCGCGCGCGCCAGCTGCTTGCCGACGCGAACGTTGCGCTGATTTCCGTCGCGGGGCACTACGCTTTCGAGCCGGCCAGGCTGGCGCTTCAGGACGGCTGCCACGTGATGATGTTTTCCGACAACGTCAGCCTCGAGCAGGAGCTCGAATTGAAGACGCTCGCCCGCGGGCGAGGGTTGCTTGTGATGGGGCCGGACTGCGGTACGACAATTCTCAACGGAGCGCCGCTCGCGTTTGCCAACCGCATCCCGCCGGGCCCTGTTGCAGTAGTCGGAGCGTCGGGGACCGGGATCCAGGAGCTGACCTCCCAGATCGCGCGGCTGGGCAGCGGCATCACGCACGCGATTGGACTCGGCGGCCGCGATCTGTCCGAGGAAATCGGTGGCATCAGCGCGGCCATGGCGCTGGACCTCGTCTCTCGCGACGACGCAAGCCGCATCATCGCGTTCGTATCCAAGCCGCCCGCGCCGGCGGTCAAGGCGCGCATCCTCGATGCGATGCAGGCGATCGGCAAGCCGGTGGTCGCGCTGTTCCTCGGCAGACGGCCGGCCCGGCGAGACATCGGGAATGTCCATCTCGCCCGTACGCTCGATGAGGCCGCCGCGCTCGCGGTCGAACTTGCGCAGGTGGACGCTCGCGCGTGCGCGTTGCCGAATGTCGAGGGGCGCGGCATTTGCGGCCTCTATACCGGCGGAACGCTGGCGGCCGAAGCTTCGATGCTGCTCGCAGAGGCGCTCGATCTGACGCAGGACGCGACGCACGCCGCCGGGTACATGCTGCGCGCCGGAGGCCATCGGATCATCGACCTGGGCGACGACGTCTACACCCGCGGCCAACCGCATCCGATGATTGACCCCACGTCGCGCAACGAGATGATCCGGGGCCTGGCAAAGGATCCGGCTGTCGGCGTGTTGCTGCTCGATGTCGTGCTCGGGTACGGGGCGCATCCCGATCCGGCTGGCGAAGTGGCTCGCGAGGTGTCGGCGTTGCGCGCGGCCCGCGGTGCCGAATCGCCGATCGTCGTGATCGCCACGCTGACTGGCACTGCGGAAGACCCGCAGGACCGCGACAGCCAGGCGGCGAGGCTGGAGGAGGCGGGCATCGTGATCGCGGAAAGCGTGCGCGCCGCGGCAGTGCTCGCCGCGCGCGCGGTGGCCGCGCAAATGCAATCGCACGCGGAGCCGCCCGCCCTGCTGCGGGCGCCCCCCGCTGTCGTCAACATCGGGCTGCGTGGTTTTGCCGAGGATCTGCATGCCAACGGCATACGCGTCGTTCACCTGCAATGGGAGCCCGCCGCCGGTGGAAACGAGCGACTTCGTCGCCTCATCGAGCAACTGCAGTGATATGGAGAAGACCGTGACGTACCAAACGCTTAACCAGGCCAACGCCGCGGTCATCGCGGAACTGAAGAAGGCGCGCCCGCGCCTGGTGGGGGTCGAGCCCGCCGCGAAATGCATTCCCGCACTGCGCCAGGAAGGCGCCACCCTGCTGCACGCGGGTCCTCCGATCTCATGGCCGGATATGACCGGCCCCATGCGGGGCGCCGTTCTCGGCGCCTGCCTGTTCGAAGGCTGGGCGACGAGCGCGGCCGCGGCCGAGGCCCTTGCCGCCTCCGGTCAGATCCGCTTTCTACCGTGCCACGACAACCTGGCTGTCGGCCCCATGGGCGGCATCACTTCGCCGCGCATGCCGGTGCTCGTGGTGCGCAACGCCGAGCACGGCAATTACGCCTACTGCAATCTCAATGAAGGCATCGGCAAGGTGATGCGCTTCGGCGCGTTCGAGGGCGAGGTGCAGGAGCGCCTGTCCTGGATGCGCGACGTGCTGGGGCCGGTGCTGGCCGCAGCACTTGCGCGCAATCCCGAGGGCATAGACCTTACCGCGCTGATGGCGCAGGCGATCTCCATGGGGGACGAATTTCACCAGCGCAATATCGCCGCGTCCGCGCTGCTGCTCAAGGCGCTGGCCGCCGATATCGCGGGCAGCAGCGCCGGCGCGGTCGTGCAAGGCGAGGTATTGCGCTTTCTGGAGCGTACCGACCAGTTCTTTCTCAACGTCGCCATGGCCTACGGCAAGTGCGCGCTCGACGCGGCGGCCGCAGTGGGTGAGGGCTCGATTGTCACCGCGATGACGCGCAATGGCCGGGATTTCGGCATACGCGTCAGCGGTCTCGGCGCCCGTTGGTTCACCGCGCCGGTAAACACGCCGTCCGGCCTGTATTTCTC
>DAHVFK010000024.1 GCA_027317055.1 Betaproteobacteria bacterium
TTCGAGGTCATGCACAGCACCACGCCCCGCCCTATCACCTGCTCGAGGAAGCGTCCGAGGATCATTGCATCGGCGATGTCGCCGACGTGAAACTCGTCGAAGCAGATCAGGCGGCTGCGCCTTGCGGTGCGCTCTGCCACCGCGGCGATCGGGTCCTCGGTGCCCTTCAGCTCGTTCAGCTCGCGGTGGATCTCGCGCATGAAGTGATGGAAATGCACGCGCCGTTTCCTGACCAGCGGCGCGCAAAGGAACAACACGTCCATCAGGAAGCTCTTGCCGCGCCCGACGCCGCCCCAGAGGTAGACGCCCTTAGGCAGCGGCGGCCGCACCAGCATGCGGCGTAGCGCAGTGCGGCGGCGTGCCTTGTAGACCGACCATTCCTCGTACAGGCGCTGCAGCCGCTCGACCGCGCGCCACTGCGCCGGGTCGGACACGAAGCCCCGCTTCGAAAGCTGTGCGCGGTAGAGCGACACCACGTCCTGCGCCGCGGCGCGCCGCAGCATCATCCCGCCGTCTCCCGCGGGCGCGCGGCGCGCGACTCGTGCCGCGCCAGAAGCAGTGTGCTCGCCAGGATCACCGCGCCGCCGAGCACCGTGGCGCTGGCCGGCACGCTGCCGAACACGAGAAAGCCGAGGATCCCGGCCCACACCAACTCGAGGAACTTCACCGTCTGCACCGCCGAAATGTCGGCCACGCGGAACGCACGCATCATGCAGTAGTGCCCGCCGGCGCCGAAGAACCCGCAAGCAACAATCAGCGCCCACTGCAGCGCGCTCAGGGGCGTCCAGTGCGGCAGCGCGAGCGGCGCGAGCAGCACGACCACCCACAGGTGCTGCCACAGCACGATCACCTCCGAACGCTCGCGCCCGGCGAGTGCCTTGGCCACGAGATAGGAGCCCGCGAACACCGGTTGCGAAGCGAGCATCAGCAGCATTCCGGACGAGATCCCCGCAAAGCCCGCGCTCGTGCCCGGATTGAGCACAAGCAGTACGCCGGCGAATCCCACCAGGATCGCGACCCAGCGCGCCCCGGTCATGCGCTCGTTGAGGAACAGCACCGCGCCCAGGCAAATGAAGATCGGGCCGCTGAAGGCAATCGCGGTGAGCTCGGTAAGGCCGACGCGCGGCAAGGCCGAAAACCAGATGATCATGCCGCCCGCGTGGAACAGGCCGCGCACCAGCTGCAGCCGCGGCGAGCGCGGCCACAGCGTGCGTAGCCCGAGGCGCAGGCTCGCGCCCGCGATCACCACCGCCCCCATGACGTAGCGCAGCAGGCCGACCATCCAGGGATCGAACTGGGAAGCGAGGTGCTTCATCATCGAGTTGAGCACGATGAACAGCGCGCCCGCGAGCGCCATCCAGAGCATGCCGCGCACGGTCGCGGCGGGAGCGCGGCGCACGACAGCCCGCTCAGCCGTTCAGGCTACGCTTGTCGACCGACAGCGCCGCTTCGCGCATCACTTCTGACATCGACGGGTGCGCATGGCAGATGCGCGCGATGTCCTCTGAGCTGGCGCCGAACTCCATCGCCACCACCGCCTCGGCGATCAGCTCCGAGGCCTGCCCGCCGATGGCGTGCACGCCCAGGATGCGGTCGGTCTTGGCGTCGGCCAGCATCTTGATGAAGCCTTCCGGCTCGTCGCGCCCGAGCGCGCGGCCGTTGTAGGCGAACGGGAACTTCCCGGAGCGGTAGGCGACGCCTTCTTCCTTCAGCTGGCGCTCGGTCTTGCCGACCCAGGCAATCTCGGGCGCGG
This sequence comes from Betaproteobacteria bacterium, assembly GCA_027317055.1. Classification (GTDB taxonomy): domain Bacteria; phylum Pseudomonadota; class Gammaproteobacteria; order Burkholderiales; family SG8-39; genus DAHVFK01. The sequence continues at coordinate 1,754 of DAHVFK010000024.1, forward strand.
TGTAAATCACCCAGGGGATAGCATCGTAGTTCACGTGCCCGCGCTGGCCGGCGATGATCTCGGCCACCATCACCCCCTCGTCCTCGCCCTTGTGCGCGAGCATCGGGCCGCGCACCACGTCGCCGATGGCGAACACGCGCGGCAGCGCGGTGCGGCAGTTCTTGTCGACCTCGATGAACCCGCGCGAGTCGATCTTCAGGCCGACGTTCTCGGCTCCCAGGCTTTCGCTGTTGGGCACCCTGCCGATCGATATGACGAGCCGGTTACAATCGAAAGTGTTACTTGAGTTATCAGACGTATTATATTGAATGGATATACCTTTCTTCGATTGCCTTATGTCCCCGATCTTGACTCCGAGCGCAATGTCCAGGCCCTGCTCGTCGGTGAAGATCTTCCACGCTTCCTGCGCGATCGCAGGGTCGGCGGCGCCGAGGAACTCGGGCAGCGCCTCGAGGATCCGGACCTTGGCGCCCAGGCGCCGCCACACGCTGCCCAACTCCAGCCCGATCACGCCGGCGCCGATCACGCCCAGCCGCTCAGGCACCTCCTGGAAGGCGAGCGCGCCCTCGTTGTCGCACACCAGCTTGTTGTCGACCGGCACCCCGGGCAGGTGGCGCGGCTTGGACCCGGTGGCGATGATCACGTTCTTGGCTTCGACCGTCTCGGCACCCTTCGCGCCCTTGACCTCCAGCTTCCAGCTCGTGCCGCCCTGCAGCAACCGGCCGTGGCCCTGCAGCCAGGTCACCTTGTTTTTCTTGAACAGCCCGGCGATGCCGCCCGTCATCTTCTTCACGATCCGGTCCTTGCGCTCGAGCATCGCCGCCAGGTCGAGCTTGACGCCGGAGGCGGTGATGCCATGCACCTTGAACCGGTGCTGCACCCGCTCGTAGTTCTCGGACGACTCGAGCAGGGCCTTGGACGGGATGCAGCCCACGTTGAGGCAGGTGCCGCCGAGCGCGTAGTGGCCGCCCGGCTCCTTCCAATTGTCGATGCAGGCGGTGGAAAGCCCGAGCTGCGCAGCGCGGATCGCGGCAATATAGCCGGCAGGGCCCGCGCCGATGACGACCACGTCGAAGGTTTGCATGCGCTAGACCTCCAGCACCAGGCGCGCCGGATCCTCCAGCGCGTCCTTGATCGCGACCAGGAACAGCACCGCCTCGCGGCCGTCGACGATGCGGTGGTCGTAGGACAGCGCCAGGTAGTTCATCGGCCGTACCACGACCTGGCCGTTCTCCACCACCGCGCGCTCCTTGGTCGCGTGCACCCCGAGGATGGCGGACTGCGGCGGGTTGATGATCGGGGTCGAGAGCATCGAGCCGAACACGCCGCCGTTCGAGATCGAGAAGGTGCCGCCGGTGAGCTCCTCGATGCCGAGCTTGCCGTCCTGCGCGCGCCTGCCGAACTCCGCGATCTTCATCTCGATCGTGGCGAACGAGAGCTGGTCGCAGTCGCGCACGATCGGCACCACCAGCCCGCGCGGACTGCCCACCGCGATGCCGATGTCGAAGTAGCCGTGATAGACGATGTCGTTGCCGTCGATCGAAGCGTTCACCACCGGGTACTTCTTGAGCGCGGCGACCGCGGCCTTGACGAAGAACGACATGAAGCCCAGGCGCACGCCGTGCTCCTTCTCGAAGCGGTCCTGGTATTTCTTGCGCAGCTCCATCACCGGCTGCATGTTGACCTCGTTGAAGGTCGTCAGGATCGCCGCGGTCGACTGCGACTGCACCAGCCGCTCGGCGATGCGCGCGCGCAGGCGCGACATCGGCACGCGCTGCTCGGGGCGGTTGCCGAGCAGCCGCTCGACGTTGACCGGCGCCGACGGCTGCGGCAGCGCGCTTTTGGGCGCCACGGCGGGCGCCGCGGCCGGCGCTGCGCCGGCGTAGGAGGCGGGCTTGCCGACGTGCTCCAGCACGTCGCCCTTGGTGACCCGGCCGCCGCGCCCGCTGCCCTGGATCTTGCTGGTGTCGATGCCCTGCTCGGCGGCGAGCTTCTCGGCCGCCGGCATCACCGGCGCACCGCGCCCCGCGGCCGGCGCCTCGGCGGGCGGTGCGGCAAGCGCCGGCGCAGCGCCGGCCGCCGGCTTGGGCGCTGCTCCCGCGGCCGGCTTGGCGTCGGTGTCGATGGTGGCGATTACCTCGCCCGCAACGACTGCGACACGATCCGCCTTGAGGACCTTGGTCAGCACGCCGTCGGCCGGCGCCGGCAGCTCCATCACGACCTTGTCGGTCTCGATGTCGATCAGGATCTCATCCCGCGACACCGCGTCACCTTCCTTCTTGTGCCACTCGAGCAAGGTGGCCTCAGAGACCGACTCCGACAATTGCGGCACTTTGACTTCGATAATCACTTCGATCTCCCGTTCGATTTTTCCCCGGGTCCGGCTCGACCTCGCCCGAGTTGACGAAAAACCAGCGCGCAACGCGCCGGGGTGGAATCTGAATCGCTACTTGAACTTGCCGAATGCCATGTCGACCAGCGCCGCTTGGCGCGCGTTGTGCTTGGTCAGATATCCGCCCGCGGGCGCAGCCGAAGGCGGGCGGCCGGCGTAGTGCAGCTTCTGGTCGCTGCGCATATTCTCGATGAAGTAGTGCGCGGTCTCGTACCACGCGCCCTGATTCTGCGGCTCCTCCTGGCACCAGACGACCTCGCGCGCATTCGGATAGTCCTTCATCTCCGCGCCGAACGGCTTGTGCGGGAACGGATAGAGCTGCTCGACGCGGATGATCGCGACGTGGTCCAGGCGCCGCTCGCGCCGCGCGGCCAGAAGGTCGTAGTAGACCTTGCCGCAGCAGGCGATCACGCGCGTCACGGCTTTCGGGTCGAGCGCGTCGACTTCGGGCACGACGGTCAGGAACGAGCCCTTGGCCAGATCCTTGATCGACACCGACGCCTCCTTCTTGCGCAGCAGGGATTTCGGCGTAAGCACGATAAGCGGCTTGCGGAACGGGCGCAGCATCTGTCGCCTGAGCAGGTGGAAGATCTGCGACGCGTTGGACGGCACGCAGACCTGCATGTTGTGCTCGGCGCACAGCTGCAGGTAGCGCTCCAGCCGCGCCGACGAGTGCTCCGGTCCCTGGCCCTCGTAGCCGTGCGGCAGGAACATGGTCAGCCCGCACACGCGGCCCCACTTCGCTTCGCCCGAGCTGATGAACTGGTCCATCACCACCTGTGCGCCGTTGGCGAAATCGCCGAACTGCGCCTCCCAGATCACCAGCGCGGTCGGTTCGGCGGTGGAGAAGCCGTACTCGAAACCGAGCACCGCCTCCTCCGACAGCACCGAATCGATCACCACGAACGAGCCCTGGTCCTTGGAGATGTTCTGCAGCGGCACGTAGGTGCCCGAGTCCCAGCGCTCGCGGTCCTGATCGTGCAGTACCGAGTGCCGGTGCGCGAAAGTGCCGCGCGCGGTGTCCTGCCCCGACAGCCGTACGTCGTAGCCGTTCGACACCAGCGAAGCGTAAGCCAGCGTCTCGGCCATGCCCCAGTCGACCGGCAGCTTGCCGGCCGCCATCTGCCGGCGCGCCTGCAGCACGCGCTCGACCGTCGGATGCACCTTGAAGTCCTCCGGCACGCTGGTGGCGCGCTCGGCCAGCCGCTGCAGCTCCGCCAGCGGCACGTGGGTATCGGCGGCGTCGGTCCACTTTGTGTTCAGGTACGGCGCCCAGTCGACCGCGAACTTGCTCTTGAAGTTCGAGATCACCGGATTGCTGCTGTGCTTGCCGGCGTCGAGGTCGGCGCGGAACTTCTTGATCATCGCGTCGGCGTCGTCGGCCTGGATCACGCCCAGCGTCGCCAGCTTGTCGGCGTAGAGCTTGCGCGTTCCCGCGTGCTGGGAAATCTTCTTGTACATCAGCGGCTGGGTGATGAACGGCTCGTCCTGCTCGTTGTGGCCGAGCTTGCGGAAGCACACCAGGTCGATCACCACGTCCTTCTTGAACTGCTGCCGGAAATCGAGCGCCAGCTGGGTCACGAACAGGACCGCCTCGGGATCGTCGCCGTTGACGTGGAAAATCGGCGCCTCGACCATCTTGGCCACGTCGGTGCAGTAGATCGTCGAGCGGGTGTCGCGCGGATCCGAGGTGGTGAAGCCGATCTGGTTGTTCACCACCAGGTGTACCGTGCCGCCCGTGCCGTAGCCGCGCGTGCCCGACAGGTTCAGGGTCTCCATCACCACGCCCTGTCCCGCGAACGCGGCGTCGCCGTGGATCAGGATCGGCAGCACCTGGTCGCCGGTCTTGTCGTCGCGCCGGCGCTGGCGCGCGCGCACCGATCCTTCGACCACCGGATTGACGATCTCGAGGTGCGAGGGATTGAAGGCGAGCGAGATGTGCACCGGGCCGCCGCCGGACGAGATGTCGGACGAAAAGCCGTTGTGATACTTGACGTCGCCCAGCGGCAGCTCGTGCGCGTGCTTGCCCTCGAACTCCTGGAACAGCTCCTGCGGCATCTTGCCCAGCACGTTCACCAGCACGTTCAGCCGCCCGCGATGAGCCATGCCGATCACGATCTCATGCACCCCCGCCGCGCCGGCGCGCTGGATCAGTTCGTCGATCGACGGGATCAGGCTCTCGCCGCCTTCGAGCGAGAAGCGCTTCTGGCCGACATAGCGCGTGTGCAGGTAGCGCTCGAGCTGCTCGGCCTCGGTCAGCTTCTGCAGCAGGCGCTTCTGCACCTCGGGCGTGTATTTCGGCGTCGCCCGAACCGACTCGATGCGCTGCTGGATCCAGTCGCGCTGCACGCGGTCGCCGATGAACATGTATTCGAAGCCGATGTTGCCGCAGTAGGTGTCGCGCAGGGCGTGGATCAGGTTCCTGAGCGAGGTGCGGTCCAGCCCGACGAACGAGCCCGCGCTGACTTCGCGGTCGAGGTCCGACTCGGTGAGGTCGTAGTAGGCCGCCTCGAGCTCCGGCACCGACGGGCGCGGCATACGCTTGAGCGGGTCGAGCGTCGCCCAGCGCGAGCCTGCGATCCGGTACGCGGTCACCAGCAGCAGGGCCGAGACCTGCAGCCGCTCGTGCGCCACGTCTATCTGCGGCGCCGCGCGCCCCGCCAGCTCCCCCGCCTTGCCGCGCTGCACGAAGGACTGGATTACCGGCGCGTGCGCCACGTCCTTGCCCGCGCTGCCCGCCGCGTCCGGCATCAGCTGCATTTGATCGAAGTACTCGCGCCACTCCTCGGGCACGGCACCGGGGTTGGCCAGATACTGCTCGTACAGGTCCTCGATGAACGGCGCGTTGCCGCCGAACAGATAGGAATTGGAGAGCAGCTCCTTCATCATGGCGCTCACCTCTTGTCGATGGGCAGCACGTCGCGGCGCGTCGCGCCCTTGTAGAGCTGGCGCGGGCGCCCGATCTTCTGGTCCGGATCGACGATCATCTCGTTCCACTGCGCGATCCAGCCCACCGTACGCGCAAGCGCGAAAATGCAAGTGAACATGCTTACCGGAATGCCCAGGGCGCGCTGCACGATCCCGGAGTAGAAATCCACGTTCGGATACAGCTTGCGCGACACGAAGTAGTCGTCCTCGAGCGCGATCTTCTCCAGCGCCATGGCGAGCTTGAACAGGCGGTCATTGTTCAGCCCCAGCTCTTCGAGCACCTCGTAGCAGGTCTCGCGCATGAGCTTGGCGCGCGGGTCGTAGTTCTTGTACACGCGATGCCCGAAGCCCATCAGCTTTACGCCCGAGTTCTTGTCCTTGACCTGCTTGATGAACTCGCCGATCTTGGACACGTCGCCGATGTGATCGAGCATCTGCAGCGCGGCCTCGTTGGCGCCACCGTGCGCCGGCCCCCACAGGCAGGCGATTCCCGCCGCGATGCAGGCGAACGGGTTGGCGCCGGAGGATCCCGACAGCCGCACGGTCGAGGTCGAGGCGTTCTGCTCGTGGTCGGCGTGCAGGATGAAGATGCGGTCGAGCGCGCGCACCAGCACCTCGTTGGTGCGGTAGTCCTCCGCCGGCACCGCGAACATCATGCGCATGAAGTTCGCGGTGTAGGAGAGCTCGTTGCGCGGGTAGACGAACGGCTGGCCCATGTTGTACTTGTAGGCCATCGCCACCAGCGTCGGCAGCTTGGCGATCAGCCTGAACGCCGCCACCTCGCGATGCCGCTGGTCGGAGATGTCGAGCGAGTCGTGGTAGAAGGCCGACAGCGCGCCGACCACGCCCACCAGCACCGCCATCGGATGCGCATCGCGCCGGAAACCGGTGAAGAAGCGGTTGATCTGATCGTGCACCATGGTGTGATTGGTCACCATACTGACGAATTCGTCCTTCTGCTTCTGGTTCGGCAGCTCGCCTTTGAGCAACAGGTAGCACACCTCGAGGAAGTCGCAGTGCACCGCGAGCTGCTCGATCGGGTAGCCGCGATAGAGCAGCACCCCTTGGTCGCCGTCGATATAGGTGATGGTCGAGGCGCAGCTGGCGGTCGAGAGGAACCCCGGATCGTAGGTGAAGACGCCCGTCTTGCCGTAGAGCGCGCGGATGTCGACGACGTCGGGCCCCACGGATCCCGACAGGACCGGGAAGTCGATGTTGCCGCCGTCCGGCAACTTCAGCGTGGCTTTCTTATCCAAGGTCTTCTCCTTATCAACACGCCCGCAGGCGGGCGACGACATCGCCGAGACCGGCCGCGTACAAGTCGCTGCGCCCGCTGACGATGTCCCACAAGTCGTTGTCCGGTAACTCGAGCAGCTCGCCCAGGCGCGCCAGCTCGCCTTCGTCCAACGCGCTCGCATTGCGCTCGACGAACCTTCCCAGCACCAGGTCGAGCTCGAGCAGCCCCCGGCGGCACTTCCACTTCAGCCTATCGTGCGCAACGCGGTCCATCACACGGCACGCCGAACGAGCATCTCCTTGATCTTGCCGATCGCCAGCGCCGGATTGAGGTTTTTCGGACAAGCGTCGGTGCAATTCATGATCGTGTGGCAGCGGAACAGACGATACGGGTCGTCCAGGTTGTCGAGCCGCTCTGCGGTGGCCTGGTCGCGCGTGTCGGCGATGAAGCGGTAGGCCTGCAGCAGCCCGGCCGGGCCGACGTATTTGTCCGGGTTCCACCAGAACGACGGGCACGCGGTCGAGCAGCACGCGCACAGGATGCACTCGTACAGGCCGTTCAATTCCTCGCGCTCGGCGGGAGACTGCAGCCGCTCGCGCTCCGGCGGCGCGTCGTGCGTGATCAGATAGGGTTTGACCGAATGGTACTGATTGAAGAACTGGGTCATGTCGACGATCAGGTCGCGCACCACCGGCAGGCCCGGCAGCGGCCGCAACGTCACCTTGTCCGGCAGATCCGCGATCTTGGTGATGCAGGCCAGCCCGTTCTTGCCGTTGATGTTCATCGCATCCGAGCCGCACACGCCCTCGCGGCAGGAGCGCCGGAAGGACAGCGAGTCGTCCTGCGCCTTGAGCCGGATCAGCGCGTCGAGCAGCATACGATCGGTGGGCTCAAGGTTGAGCTCGTAGTCCTGCATCCGCGGGCGCGCGTCCTGATCGGGGTCGTAGCGGTAGATGGAGAAGCGCATCAGTAAGTCCGTACCTTGGGTTCGAAGGTCTCAACCGACATCGGCTTGAGGTGGACCGGCTTGTACTCGAGCCGGTTGCCCTCCTTGTACCAGAGCGTGTGCTTGATCCAGTTCTTGTCGTCGCGCTCCGGGAAATCGGCCCGCGCCTGCGCGCCGCGGCTTTCCTGGCGCGCCTCGGCCGAGACGATGGTCGCGAGCGCGGTCTCCACCAGGTTGTCGAGCTCGAGCGCCTCGATGCGCGCCGTGTTGAACACCTTCGACTTGTCCTGGATCGACATCCGCTCGGCGCGCGCGGCGATCTGTTTCACCTTGCTCACGCCCTCGATCAACATATCGGGAAAGCGGAACACGCTACAGTGCGCCTGCATCGTCTTTCTCAGCTCGGCGCCGACCTCGGCCACGCGCTCTCCGCCGCTGGCGGAATCGAGCCGCGCCAGGCGCGCCAGCGGCCGCGCGGCCGCGTCCTCGGGCAGGTCCTTGTGCGCCGCCGGCATGGCCCGTATGTCGGCCACCGCCTGCTCCCCGCCGGCCTTGCCGAACACCAGCAGGTCGAGCAGCGAATTGGTGCCGAGCCGGTTCGCGCCGTGCACCGAGACACAGGAGCACTCGCCCACCGCGTACAGGCCGGGCACCGGCACCTCCGGGTCGCCGCCGCGCGGCGCCACCACCTGGCCGAGGTGGTTGGCGGGTATCCCACCCATCTGGTAGTGCGCGGTCGGCACCACCGGAATCGGGTCTTTGATCGGGTCGGCGTTGGCGAATTTGATCGCGATCTCGCGGATCCCCGGCAGGCGCAGGTTGATCACCTCGGGACCGAGGTGATCGAGCTTGAGCAGCACGTGGTCGCCCTCGGGACCGCAGCCGCGCCCTTCCTTGATCTCGGTCGCCATCGCGCGCGACACGACGTCGCGGCTGGCCAGGTCCTTGGCGTTCGGCGCGTAGCGCTCCATGAAGCGCTCGCCGTCCTTGTTGAGCAGGTAGCCGCCTTCGCCGCGCACGCCCTCGGTGATCAGCACCCCGGCACCCGCGACGCCGGTGGGATGGAACTGCCAGAATTCCATGTCCTCGAGCGGCAACCCCGCACGCGCCACCATGCCCAGGCCGTCGCCGGTGTTGATGAAGGCGTTGGTGCTGGCGGCGAAGATGCGCCCCGCGCCGCCGGTAGCGAGGATCGTCGCCTTGGCCTGCAGGATCATCGCTTCGCCGGTCTCCATCTCGAGCGCCACCACGCCCAGCACCGCGCCCTCGGCGTCGCGGATCAGGTCGAGCGCCATCCACTCGACGAAGAACTGCGTGCGGGCCTTGACGTTCTGCTGGTAGAGCGTGTGCAGCATCGCGTGGCCGGTGCGGTCCGCGGCGGCGCAGGCGCGCATCGCCATCTTCGCGCTGCCGTAATCCTGGGTGTGGCCGCCGAAGGGCCGCTGGTAGATCCTGCCGTTGTCGAGCCGGTCGAACGGCATGCCCATGTGCTCGAGCTCGATCACCACCTCGGTGGCGCGGCGGCACATGTACTCGATCGCGTCCTGGTCGCCGAGATAGTCCGAGCCCTTGACCGTATCGTACATGTGCCAGTGCCAGTGGTCTTCGGACGAGTTGCCGAGCGGCGCCGCAATGCCGCCTTGGGCCGCGACGGTGTGCGAGCGCGTCGGAAAGACCTTGCTCAGCACCGCGACGCGCAGCCCCGCGCGCGCAAGCTCGAGCGCGGCGCGCAGGCCCGAGCCTCCGGCGCCCACCACGATCGCATCGAATTTTCTTGCCTGCAGTCCCACGTTCATCTCCAAAGGATCTGGACCGTCCAGCCGAGGTAGCCGGCGACGGTCAGGATGACGAACACCTGCAGCGCGAGCCGCAGGGCGACGGGCTTGACGTAGTCCATCAGGATGTCGCGCACGCCGATCCACATGTGCCAGGCGACGCTGACCGCGAACAGCAGCGTCGCCACGCGCATCCAGCCCTGCGCGAAAAGGTCGCGCCAGACGCCGTAGTTGATCGGCGCGCCGAGCAGCAGGACCGCCGCAAGGATGACGGTGTACGCCGCCATGATCACCGCGGTGACGCGCTGCGCGAGCCAGTCGCGCCAGCCGTAATGGGCCCCGACCACGATTCGGCTCACCATAGCTTGGCTCCGAACAGGGCGGTCAGCGCAAGGCCCGCCACCAGCACGATGATGCTGGTCAGGCGCGCGGTGGGCTTGTCCCAGCCGCGCTGCGTCTCGAGCAGCAAGAAACGGATGCCGGCGCAGAAATGGTGGCAATAGGCCCAGATCAGGACCAGCAGCGCGAGCTTGACCGGCACCAGGCCGAGGTAGTGCCGCACGAACTCGAACTCGCGCGCGGAGGCCAGGCTGCGATCGAGCATGAAAAGCAGCCACAGCGTGGCGACGAACATCAGCGCGCCGCTGATCCGGTGCAGGATCGACACCCAACCCGCCAGCGGCAGGCGGATCTCGAACAGCAGCGCAGTCAGATTGAGGTACTTGGGACGTTTCTTGTTGGCGGCCGCTAGCGACATCATTCGATTATATCGCTGCAATGCGGCATTTATCCCAGTTCGCTGCGATAGAAGTGTCGATCTGTCTTGTACAGTCCGCGCCGCCATTCGACGGGACGATCGCCGTAAGTGTATGAAAGGCGCTCCACTTCGAGCAGTGCGTGGCCCGGCTCGAGCGCCAGCAGTTTCGCAGTTTCGTCGTCGGCCGATCTGGCTTTGAGCTTCTCCTCGGCGCGCACCATGCGGGTGCCGTATTGGGTCTCGAACAGGTTGTAGAGCGCGCCCTTGTGCTCGGTGATCGCCGATGCGGTGAGGCCGCGAAACAGCCCCGCCGGCAGCCAGACCTCCTCCAGCACGACCGGATCGCCGGAGAACAGCAGCAGGCGCGTGAGCACGATCATGCTGTCGCCGGTGCGCAGCTCGAGCAGCCGCGCGGTCTCGGCGCTCGCGCGCGCGCGGCGAAAGTCGAGCAGCTTGCGCTCCGCGGCCACCGGGCCGCCCGCGTCCGGCGCTAGGCGCAGAAAGCGGAACCGGACCTGCGGCTCGCCGTGACTCGCGACGAAGGTTCCCTTGCCCTGGCGGCGCACCAGCAGGTTGTCGGCCGCGAGTTCGTCGATCGCCTTGCGCACCGTTCCCTGGCTGACCCGGTAGCGCGCGGCAAGCTCGATCTCGCTCGGGATCGCGTCGCCCGGACGCCACTCGCCGCCGCGCAACCCGTCCAGCAACAACTCCTTGATTTGCTTGTACAGTGGCCTGAAGCTGGGCGACGTCATAAAAGTCATTTCAGCACAGAAAGCGATGGTCGTCTATATTGTGTCTTATGTCTTTTATAAGACATAAGACACGTTGACTTCGCGCCAAGGGCCGCATAACATGGCGCGCGCGGCCGGGCCACCGGCCTAGAATCACCGACCACCTCACGAACGCGCCCTTCCGGAGTCCAAATGTCCAAAGCCCCCGTACGCGTCGCCGTCACCGGCGCTGCCGGCCAAATCTGCTACAGCCTCCTGTTTCGCATCGCCAGCGGCGAGATGCTGGGCAAGGATCAGCCCGTCATCCTGCAGCTGCTCGAGATTCCGGACGAGAAGGCGCAGAAGGCGCTCAAGGGCGTCATGATGGAACTCGACGACTGCGCCTTTCCCCTGCTGCACGCAATGCAGGCGGCTTCGGACCCGATGGTCGCCTTCAAGGACGTCGAAGTCGCGCTGCTGGTCGGCGCGCGCCCGCGCGGACCGGGGATGGAACGCAAGGACCTGCTGGAAGCCAACGGCAAGATCTTCGCCCCGCAGGGCCAGGCGCTCGACAAGGTCGCGAATCGCAAGGTCAAGGTTCTGGTGGTCGGCAACCCGGCCAACACCAATGCCCTGATCGCGATGAAGAACGCGCCCTCGCTCAAGCCGACCCAGTTCACCGGCATGATGCGCCTGGACCACAACCGCACCCTGTCCCAGATCGCGCACAAGCTCGGCAAGCCGCTGTCGTCGATCCGCAAGGTCACCGTCTGGGGCAATCACTCGGCGACCCAGTATCCCGACCTGTTCCAGGCCGAGTGCGAAGGCAAGAAGGTGTGGCCGATGATCAACGACCAGGAATGGCTCGAGAAGACCCTGATCCCCACCGTGCAGAAGCGCGGCGCGGCGATCATCGAGGCACGCGGACTATCGTCGGCGGCGAGCGCCGCCAACGCGGCGATCGACCACGTGCGCACCTGGGTCACCGGCACACCCGAGGGCGACTGGGTCACCATGGGCATCCCGGCCGACGGCAGCTACGGCATCGCCGAAGGCGTGCTGTACGGCTTCCCCGTCGCCTGCAAGGGCGGGCAGTTCCAGATCGTCAAGGGCATCGAGATCAGCGACTTCAGCCGCAAGCGCATGGACGCGACGCTGAAGGAGCTGCACGAGGAACGCGACGGCATCAAGCAGCTGCTGGGCTAGGAGCGACGCGATGAACCAGACCTCCCCCGGAGCGAAGTTCCGCCTGGCGCTGAAGCAGGAGTCGCCGCTGCAGGTGATCGGCACGATCTGCGCCTACCATGCGCTGCTCGCCAAGCGCTCGGGCTACCGCGCGATCTACCTCTCCGGCGGGGGCGTGGCGGCCGGCTCGCTCGGCATGCCCGACCTCGGCATCTCGAACCTGGACGACGTGCTGACCGACATCCGGCGCATCACCGAGGTGTGCGACCTGCCGCTGCTGGTCGACGTCGATACCGGCTTCGGCGCGAGCGCCTTCAACGTCGCCCGCACCACCCGCTCGCTGATCAAGTTCGGCGCCGCGGCGATGCATATCGAGGACCAGGTCGGCGCCAAGCGCTGCGGTCACCGGCCGGGCAAGGAGCTGGTGTCGAAGCAGGAAATGTGCGATCGCATCAAGGCCGCGGTCGATGCGCGCGGCGATCCCGATTTCGTCGTCATGGCGCGCACCGACGCGCTGGCGAGCGAAGGCCTCGAGCGCGCGCTCGAGCGCGCCGCGGCCTACGCCGCTGCCGGCGCGGACATGATCTTCCCGGAAGCGATCACCGAGCTCGCCATGTACCGCACGTTCGTTGAGCGCACCAAGATTCCGGTGCTGGCCAACATCACCGAGTTCGGCAAGACGCCGCTGTTCACGCTCGACGAGCTGCGCTCGGCCGAGGTGGCGCTGGCGCTCTACCCGCTTTCGGCGTTCCGCGCTATGAACAAGGCCGCGCTAAACGTATACCAGACGCTGCGCCGCGAAGGCACGCAGAAAAGCGTCGTCGCGACCATGCAGACACGCGACGAGCTGTACGAATGCCTTAATTACCACGCATACGAGGAAAAACTCGATGAGCTCTTCTCAGCCCGCAGCGACGCCTAAGCCCAAGAAGTCCGTCGCCCTGTCCGGCGTTCCCGCCGGCAACACGGCCCTTTGCACCGTCGGGCGCAGCGGCAACGACCTGCACTACCGCGGCTACGACATCCTCGAGTTCGCCGACGAGGCGCAATTCGAGGAGATCGCCTACCTGCTGGTGCACGGCAAGCTGCCGAACGCCGCCGAGCTCGCGGCCTACAAGGCCAAGCTCAGGGGCCTGCGCGGCATCCCGGCCGCGGTGCAGGACATCCTGGAGTGCATCCCAGCCAACGCGCACCCGATGGACGTGATGCGCACCGCTTGCTCGGCGCTCGGCTCGGTGCTGCCCGAGAACCAGGACCACAAGTTGTCGGAAGCGCGCAACATCGCCGACCGGCTGATGGCGAGCTTCGGCTCGATGCTGCTGTACTGGTACCACTTCTCGCACTCGGGGCGGCGGATCGACGTCGAGACCGACGACGATTCGATCGGCGGGCACTTCCTGCACCTGCTGCACGGCCGCAAGCCGAGCGAGCTGTGGGTGCGGGCGATGCACACCTCGCTCATCCTGTACGCCGAGCACGAGTACAACGCCTCGACCTTCACCTGCCGCGTCATCGCCGGCACCGGCTCCGATATGTATTCCGCCATCACCGGCGGCATCGGCGCGCTCAAGGGGCCCAAGCACGGCGGCGCCAACGAGTTCGCGTTCGACGTCATCGGTCGCTACGACACGCCCGAGCGGGCCGAGGCCGACGTCGTGCGGCGCGTGGCGGAAAGGCAGGTGATCATCGGCTTCGGTCACCCCGTGTACACGATCGCCGATCCGCGCAACGAGGTCATCAAGGCGGTCGCCAAGCGCCTATCGCAGGACGCGGGCGACATGAAGCTGTTCGACGTCTCCGAGCGCATCGAGCAGGTCATGTCGCGCGAGAAGAAGATGTTCGCCAACCTCGACTGGTACAGTGCCACCAGCTATCACATGATGGGCGTGCCGACCGCGATGTTCACCCCGCTGTTCGTCATCTCGCGCACCAGCGGCTGGTCGGCGCACGTGATCGAGCAGCGCATCGACGGCAAGATCATCCGCCCGAGCGCGAACTACACCGGGCCCGACAACCGCAAGTGGCAGCCGATGAACGAAAGGAATTGAACATGGCCCAGTACGAGTCCGACATCACGAAGTTCATGCGCCAGTTCATGGAACAGCATCCCGAGGAGATCGAGTCGCAGCGCATTGGGCGCGACGCGTGGTGGGACAAGGATGCTGCAACACGCACCCCACCCCCACCGCCGCGCCACCCTGCCGAGTCGGGCGGCGCCGAGTACACCTTCAAGCCGCTAACCGAGGCGGACAAATAGATGTCCGGCCACATCTCGAACGTGCGCCGCGCGCCGGACAAGGTGCTGACCCAGATCGCGGACTACGTCACCAAGCACAAGGTGACGAGCAAGGACGCCTACGAAACCGCGCGCTACTGCCTGATGGACACGCTGGGCTGCGGCCTGGAGGCGCTCGAGTACCCCGCCTGTACCAAGCTGCTCGGGCCGGTCGTGCCGGGCACCGTGGTGCCGAACGGCGCCAAGGTGCCAGGGACCCAGTTCCAGCTCGACCCGGTGCAGGCCGCGTTCAACATCGGCGCCATGATCCGCTGGCTTGACTTCAACGACACCTGGCTCGCCGCCGAATGGGGCCACCCGTCCGACAACCTGGGCGGCATACTCGCCGCGGCGGACTGGATCTCTCGCAGCGCGAAGAAGCCGCTGCCGATGCGCGACGTGCTCACCGGCATGATCAAGGCGCACGAAATCCAGGGTGTGATCGCGCTCGAGAACAGCTTCAACCGCGTCGGCCTCGACCACGTGCTGCTGGTCAAGGTCGCCACCACCGCGGTGGTGGCGCAGATGATCGGCTGCAGCTACGACGAGGTGGTGAACGCGGTCTCCCAGGCCTGGGTCGACGGCCAGAGCCTGCGCACCTACCGCCACGCGCCCAATGCCGGCTCGAGGAAAAGCTGGGCGGCGGGCGACGCCACCAGCCGCGGCGTTCGCCTCGCCCTGATCTCCAAAACCGGCGAGATGGGCTACGCGTCGGTGCTGACGGCCAAGACCTGGGGCTTCTACGACGTCTCGTTCAACGGCAAGCAGTTCAAGTTCCAGCGTCCGTTCGGCTCCTACGTGATGGAGAACGTCTTGTTCAAGATCTCCTACCCGGCCGAGTTCCACTCGCAGACCGCGGTCGAATGCGCGATGCAGATCCACGAAGCGCTCAAGAGCCAGAACCGCAAGCCCGAAGACATCAAGAAGATCACGATCCGAACCCACGAAGCCTGCCTGCGCATCATCGACAAGAAAGGGCCGCTCAACAACCCGGCCGATCGCGACCACTGCATCCAGTAC
>DAHVFK010000250.1 GCA_027317055.1 Betaproteobacteria bacterium
CGCTGGAAGATCGTTCTCGAGGACGGCGGCAGCCACGAGGGCGAGGGGCGCACCGCGGCCGGCGAGCTCGAAATCTCCGCGCCGCTGCCGATGGGCTACCACCGCCTGACGATCGAGGGGCTGGGAGAGACGCTCCTGATCGCGGCGCCCGAGCGCTGCTGGCGTCCGGCCACGCTCCAGGACGGCGGCAACGTCTGGGGCCCCGCGCTGCAGCTCTACGCGCTGCGCTCGGCGCGCAACTGGGGCATCGGCGATTTCGGCGACCTTGGCGCGCTGATCGAGCAGTGGGCGGCGCGCGGCGCCGGCATCTTCGGCCTCAACCCGCTGCATGCGCTGTTTCCTCACAACCCGGCCCACGCGAGCCCCTACAGCCCCTCCTCGCGGCTGCTGCTCAACGTGCTGTACCTCGATATCGAGGCGATCGAGGACTGCGCCGAGTGCGAGCCCGCCCAGCGCCTGCTGCGCTCGGAGCAGTTCCAGGCGCGGCTTGCGGCGCTGCGCGCCGCCGAGCTGGTGGATTATCCGGGCGTCGCGGCGGCCAAGTTCGAGGCGCTCGAGCTGTTGCACGCGCATTTCCGCCGGCGTCACCTCGCTGCGGGCGACGCGCGCGCGCAGGCCTTGCTCGAGTTTCGCGCGCGCGGCGGCGAGATGCTGCGCCGGCATGCTCTGTACGACGCGCTGCAGGAGCACTTTCACCGCGCCGACCCCGGGGTGTGGGGCTGGCAGAAATGGCCCGCGGAATACCACGACCCCGCGGGCGCCGCCGTGGCGCGCTTCGCACTCGAGCATGCCGCGCGCGTCGAGTACTTCGAGTACCTGCAGTGGCAGGCCGAGATCCAGCTCTCGCGCGTGGCCTGGCGCTGCGCCGAGCTGGGCCTGGGGATCGGTCTTTATCTCGACCTCGCGGTGTCGGTCGACCGCGCCGGTTCCGACGCCTGGGCTTACCAGGAGTGCTATGCGCTCGGCACCAGCGTCGGAGCGCCGCCCGACGAATTCAACCTCAAGGGCCAGGACTGGGGGCTGCCGCCGCTGCGCCCCGATCGCTTGCGCGCAAGCCGCTACGAGCTGTACACGTGCGCGCTGCGCGAAGCGATGAGCCATGCGGGCGCGCTGCGCATCGACCACGTGATGGGACTGATGCGCCTGTACTGGATCCCGGCGGGCGCCGAGCCCGGCGCCGGCGCCTACGTGCACTACGCGCTCGAGGAGATGATGGCGATTCTCGCGCTCGAGAGCCACCGCAACCGCTGCGTGGTGATCGGCGAGGACCTCGGCACCGTGGCCGAAGAGATGCGCAGCGCGCTTGCGCGCTACGGCGTGCTGTCCTACCGGGTGCTGTTCTTCGAGCGCGACGGCGCGGGCGAGTTCAAGCGGCCCGCGGAGTTCCCGCGCGAGGCGCTGGTCACGGTCAGCACCCACGACCTGCCCACGCTCGCGGGCTGGTGGCAGGGCGCGGACCTCGCGCTGCGCCAACGGCTGGATCTGTTCCCCGACCAGGCCAGCTACGAGACGCAGGTCAAGGCGCGCGCCGAAGACCGTGCGCGCCTGCTGCGCGCGCTCGAGCGCGCCGGGCTGCTGCCGCGCGACGTCGATGCCGGGCTCGCCGCGGCGGTGCACGCCTACGCCGCCGCCGCGCCCTCGCGCATCATGATGATGCAGCTCGAAGACCTGCTCGGCGTGGTCGAGCAGGTCAACCTGCCGGCCACCACCGACCAGCACCCGAACTGGCGCCGCAAGCTGCCGCTCGACATCGAGCGCATCGGCTCCCAGCCCCGCGCGGCGGCGCTCGCTGCGCGCCTGGCGCAACTGCGCCCCCATCCGCAGAACCGCCCCGCCTCGCTCAAGCCGGTCGAAGCGCGCGTGCCGCGCGCCACTTACCGTCTGCAGCTGCATGCAGGCTTCACCTTCACCGACGCCATCGGCCTGGTGCCCTACCTCGCCAAACTCGGCGTGAGTCACCTCTACTGCTCGCCGATCCTGCGCGCGCGTCCGGGCAGCACGCACGGCTATGACGTGGTGGCGCACGACCAGCTCAACCCCGAGCTCGGCAGCCCGGCCGACTTCGACCGCCTGGTCGCCGCGCTGCACGCGCAGGGCATGGGTCTGCTGTTCGACATGGTGCCCAACCACGTCGGCGTGCACGGCGCCGACAACGCCTGGTGGATGGACGTGCTGGAGAACGGCCAGGCCTCGGCCTTCGCCGAGTATTTCGACATCGAGTGGCACCCGGTCAACAGCGACCTCGAAGGCAAGGTGCTGGTGCCCGTGCTCGGCGACCACTACGGCAACGTACTCGCCGCCGGCGAGCTCAAGCTGCACTACGAGGCGGACGCCGGCTCGTTCGCGGTGCGCTACCACGAGCACCGCTTCCCGCTCGACCCCGCGAGCTATCGGCTCGTGCTGCGCCGCGCCGAGGCGGCGCTGCGAGAGGCGAACGCGACCGAGGCGGCGAGCGAAGAGCTCGCGGCGGTTTCCGCGGCCTTCACCGGCCTGCCTTCGCGCAACAGCAGCGAGGCCGCGGACGTCGCTCGCCGCGCGACGCAAAAGGAAGAGCTCAAACAGCGCCTGCTGCGCCTGGCGCGCATCCAGCCCGACGTCGCCGCCGCGCTTGCCGCGGCAGTCGAGGGCGTCAACGCGCCGCCGGGAGACGCGCTGCACGCGGTGCTCGAACACCAGGCCTACCGCCTCGCCTACTGGCTGGTCGCCTCGGACGAGATCAACTACCGGCGCTTCTTCGACATCAACGACCTCGCGGCGCTGCGGATGGAGAACGAGGCGGTGTTCGAGGCCACGCACGCGTTCGCCTTTTCGCTCATCGCGCAGCGCAAAGTCGACGGGTTGCGCATCGACCATCCCGATGGGCTGTTCGACCCGGCGCA
The DNA here is from genome assembly GCA_027317055.1 of Betaproteobacteria bacterium. Classification (GTDB taxonomy): domain Bacteria; phylum Pseudomonadota; class Gammaproteobacteria; order Burkholderiales; family SG8-39; genus DAHVFK01. The sequence continues at coordinate 2,880 of DAHVFK010000250.1, forward strand.
GTATTTCGCCCGCCTGCAGCAGCGCTATGCGCGCGTCATCGGCATGCCGCTCGGCGTGCCGGGGCTCGACGGCCGCCCGCCGCGCCCGCTGTACGTGCTGGTCGAAAAAATCACCGCCCGCCACGAGCACGTGCCCGAGACCTGGGCGGTGCACGGCACCACCGGCTATCGCTTCGCCGCAGTGGTGAATGGACTGTTCGTCGACCCGGCGGCGCGCGCGCGCCTCGACCGCACCTGGCGCAGTTTCAGCGGCGAGGAGATCGACTTCGAGCAAGCGGCTTACGAAGGCAAGCGCGCCATCATGCGCGGCACCCTCGCGGCCGAGCTGACCGTGCTCGCCACCGAACTGCTGCGCATCGCGCGCGCCGACCGGCGCACGCGCGACTACACCTTCAACACGCTGCGCCAGGCGCTGGCCGAGGTGGCGGCCTGCCTGCCCGTGTACCGCAGCTACATCACCGCCAAGCCCTCGGCCCAGGACCGGCGCTACATCGACTGGGCCGTGGCGCGCGCCACGCGCCGCAGCCGTGCCGCCGATACCACCATCTTCACCTTCGTGCGCCAGGCGCTGCTCGGACGGGCGCTTGGCGGCGCGCCGCGCGCGCTCGGCAAGCAGGTGCTGCGCTTCGCCATGCGCTTTCAGCAGTTCAGCTCGCCGGTCGCCGCCAAGGGCGTGGAGGACACTGCGTTCTACATTTACAACCGCCTCGTCTCGCTCAACGAGGTCGGCTCGGATCCCGACATGTTCGGTTTCGCGCCCAGCGCCTTCCACAGCGCGAGCGCGGACCGCGCGCAGCGCTGGCCGCACACTATGCTCGCGACTTCGACGCATGACAACAAGCGCTCCGAGGACGTGCGCCAGCGCATCAACGTCGTCTCCGAGATGCCGGGGCCCTGGCGCCTGCTGCTGCGGCGCTGGAAGACGCTCAACCGGCTGCGCCGCAGGACGCGCGAAGGCCGCCCCGCGCCGTCGCGCAACGACGAGTACATGCTGTACCAGACTCTGCTCGGCAGCTTCCCGACGGGCGAGCTGAACGAGGTCGCCCTGGACGAATACCGCGGCCGCATCGAAGCCTACATGCTCAAGGCCGTGCGCGAAGCGAAGGAGCACACCAGCTGGGTCAGCCCGAACGAGGAGTACGAGAATGCCCTTGCCTCGTTCGTGCGCGCGCTGCTCGGACGAGCACAGCACAACCCGTTCCTGGACGACCTGCGCGTGCAGGCCGCGACCGTGGCCTGGTTCGGCGCGCTCAACAGCCTGTCGATGACGCTCATTAAGTACAGCTCGCCCGGCGTGCCCGACCTGTACCAGGGCAACGAGCTGATGGATCTGAGCCTGGTCGATCCGGACAACCGCCGCCCGGTGGACTACGTTCTGCGCCGGCGCCTGCTGGAGGAAGTGCGCGACCTCGCCCAACGCCCCGGCTTCGCTCCCGCCGCGCGCGCACTCGCCGAGCACCCCTTCGACGGCCGCGCCAAGCTGCTCGTGACCTGGCGCCTGCTCGAGCTGCGGCGCGAACTGCCGGCGCTGTTCGCCGACGGAGCCTACGAGCCGCTCGATGCCGGCGGCGCGCAGTCCGCGCACGTGCTCGCGTACGCCCGGCGCCACGAGGCGGGCACGCTGGTGGTGATCGCCGGGCGGCTGTTCGCGAAGCTGCTGAGCGAGCCGGGCAAGCTGCCGCTCGACGCGGCGGCATGGCACGACACCCACGTCGCCGCCGGCGCGCTGGCCGAGGGCACTCGGCTTCGCAACCTGCTCACCGGCGAAACGGTGACCGTGCGCGACGGCCGGATCGCGCTCGCGCACGCGTTCGCGAGCTTTCCCGCCGCGGCGCTACTCGCCCATAGCACTGGATCGTGAATTCTCTTTCGATAGAAGATATCGAGCTCGCCGCCGCGCGCATCGCCGGCGCCATCGAGCGCACGCCGCTGCTGCACAGCCGCACCCTTTCGCACCTGACCGGATCCGAGGTCTGGCTCAAGTTCGAGAACCTGCAGTTCACTGGCTCGTTCAAGGAACGCGGGGCGCTGAACAAGCTCCTGTCCTTGCGCGAGGACGAGCGCCGGCGCGGGGTGATCGCGATGAGCGCCGGCAACCATGCGCAGGGCGTGGCCTACCACGCCGCGCGCCTGGGCATGCGCGCGGTGATCGTGATGCCAAGGGGCACGCCCAACTCCAAGGTCGCCAACACCCGGGTGCACGGCGCGGAAGTCGTGCTCGAGGGCGACACGCTGGCCGACGCCGCGCGCCACGCGCGCAAGCTCGAAGCGCGCGACGCGCTGACTTTCATCCACCCTTACGACGACCCGGCAGTGATCGCCGGCCAGGGCACGGTCGCGCTCGAGATGCTCGCCGACATGCCCGAGCTGGACGCGCTGGTGGTGCCGGTCGGCGGCGGCGGGCTGCTCGGCGGCATGGCGCTCGCGGCGCGCTCGCTCAAGCCCCGGATCCGCGTCTACGGCGTCGAATCGCAGACCTATTCCGCGCTAGTCCAGCGCCTGGCAGGCCTGCCGGTCGAGGTCGGCGGCGACACCATCGCCGAGGGCCTCGCGGTGCGCGACGTGGGCGAACTGACGCTCGCGCTCGCGCGCGAGCTGGTGGACGAGGTGCTGCTGGTGGCCGAGGACACGATCGAGCAGGCGATCGTCGCCCTGATCGAGAT
>DAHVFK010000251.1 GCA_027317055.1 Betaproteobacteria bacterium
AGCCCTTCGTCGTAGCCGTGCTGCGTCGCCTCGAGCGTCGCCAGCACCGAGTTGGGGTAGGTGCCCGACATCTTGGCGCGCGCCATGGTGACGTTCACGTGGTGGCGCGCATACGACGAGGTCTTGACCCGGATGCCCTTGGCCAGCGCTTCGGGCCCGAGGTAGGCGCCCCAGGGCCAGGCGGCGATCGCCACGTGCACCGTGGCGCCGACCGGCGAGACGCCCATCTTCTCCGAGCCGTAGAACGCGATCGGCCGCACGTAGCACGACTCGTGCGCGTTGGCCTGCACCACCTCGATCTGCGCCTGCATCAGCCGCTCGCGCGTGTACGGGATCTTCATCATGTAGATGTGGCCCGAGTTGATCAGGCGCTGGGTGTGCTCCTTGAGGCGGAAGATCGCGGTTCCGTCCGCGGTCTTGTACGCACGCAGCCCTTCGAACACCGCCAGCCCGTAGTGCAGCGAGTGGGTCAGCACGTGGGTCGTGGCGGAGCGCCAAGGCACCAGCTTGCCGTCGTACCAGATCCAGCCGTCGCGGTCGGCCATCGAGAGCGGCGCGTTTGCCTTCGCCATGAACGGGGTTCTCCTTGAGTGTGGCGGCATTCTACCCACAGCGGCGAAAATTCCGCCATACTATTAACATGGATGTTAATCCTCATCAGCAGGTGTTCGCCGCGCTCGCCTCGGCGCCGCGGCGCGAGGTGATCGCCTTCCTCGCCCAGACGGCGCTCTCCACCAGCGAGCTCGCGCAGCGCTTCGGCATCAGCGCGCCGGCCGTGTCACGCCACCTGGCGGTGCTGCAGCGCGCGGGCCTGGTGTCGGCCGAGCGCCAGGGCCAGCGCGTGCTGTACCGGCTGCAGCGCGACGCGCTGCTCGACGCGCTCGCCGGCCTGGCCTCGGCGGTCGACGGGCCGCTGCGGCGCGCGGCGCAGCGGCCGCGCGCGCCGCGCGAGGCGATCTGACCCGGCGCGAATTGTTTCCGCCATGTAAAGCTGGGTAGCGAAAGGTTGTCGGGAGTAAATCTTTGCTCGCCGGGTGCTCGCCGGGCGCGTAATGCCGCAGAATCCTGTCCTCGACCATGGCACCCCAGCCGACCAACGCCGTGCGACCGCGGCGCATCAGGCCCCGCACCGCCCTGCTGGGCGCGGCCGCCGCCGCCGCCGCGCTCGCGCTCGCGGCGCAGTGGAGCGGGGCGCAGCAGGCGCGGCGTGCCGGCCCCCCGAACGCCGGCCCGGCGCCGGTGGTCGTGGCGACGGCCGAAACGGGCAACGTCAACGTGTACCTGTCAGGCCTCGGCACGGTGACTCCGCTCGAGACGGTGACGGTACACCCCCGGGTCGACGGCCAGCTGATGTCGGTGCACTTCAGCGAGGGCCAGACGGTCAGGGCGGGCGACCTGCTGGCGCAGATCGATCCGCGCCCCTACCAGGTGCAGCTCGATCAGGCCCAGGGGCAGATGGCGCGCGACCGGGCGCTGCTGGCCAACGCGCGCATCGACCTGGAGCGCTACCGCACCCTGCTCAAGCAGGACTCGATCGCCGAGCAACAGGTCGCGACCCAGGAATCGCTGGTCCGGCAGTACGAGGGCACGCTCAAGCTGGACCAGGCACAGATCGACAACGCGAAGCTGCAACTCACCTACGCGCGCGTCACCGCCCCGATTTCGGGCCGCCTGGGCCTGCGCCTGGTCGATCCCGGCAACGTGGTGCACGCGGCCGATGCAAACGGGCTGGTGGTGATCACGCGCCAGGACCCGATCGCGGTGGTGTTCTCGATCCCGCAGGACAGCCTGCCCGCGGTGCTCAAGCGCCAGAGCGGGGGCACGCGCATCCCGGTGGACGCTTTCGGCCGCGAGGACTCGACCAAGCTCGCCTCCGGCTGGCTGAGCGCAATCGACAACCAGATCGACCCCAGCACCGGCACGGTCAAGCTCAAGGCCGAATTTCCGAACCGCAACGGGCGCCTCTTTCCGCAGCAGTTCGTCAACGTACGCATGCTGATCGATACCCTGCACGGCGCGGTCACCGTGCCGAGCAGCGCGGTGCAGCGCGGCACCCAGGGCATGTACGTGTTCGTGGTCAAGCCCGACAACACCGTGACCCTGCGCACGGTCACGCTCGGCCCGAGCGAAGGCGAACTTAGCGCGGTGCAATCCGGGGTCGCCGCGGGCGATAAAGTCGTGATCGACGGCACCGACCGTCTGCGCGAGGGCGCCAAGGTCGCGCCGACCACGCGCGCGGCGGCGCAGGCCGCGATCTCGCGCCCGCCCGCCCAAAAGAATAAGCGCCGCAAGCGGCCCGACGACGCCAGCGGCTCGTGAGGCGGTGAGATGAACCCCTCCCGGTCGTTCATCCTCCGGCCGGTGGCGACGTCGCTGCTGATGGTCGCCATCCTGCTGTCGAGCATCATCGCCTACCGCCAGCTGCCGCTCTCGGCGCTGCCCGAGGTGGACTACCCGACCATCCAGGTCGTCACCTTCTACCCCGGCGCCAGCCCGGACGTGATGACCTCTTCGGTCACCGCGCCGCTCGAGCGCCAGTTCGGGCAGATGCCGGGGCTGAAGCAGATGTCCTCCACCAGCTCGGGCGGCGCCTCGGTGATCACGCTCCAGTTCAGCCTCGAGCTGAAGCTCGATATCGCCGAGCAGGAAGTGCAGGCGGCGATCAACGCCGGTTCGAATTTCCTCCCGAGCGACCTGCCGGCGCCGCCCGTGTACAGCAAGGTGAACCCCGCCGACGCGCCGATCCTGACCCTCGGCCTGACCTCGAACACGCTGCCGCTGCCGGACATCGAGGACCTGGCCGACACGCGCCTGGCGCAGAAGATCTCGCAGCTGACCGGGGTCGGGCTGGTAACCATCTCCGGCGGCCAGCGGCCCGCGGTGCGCATCGCGCTCAATCCCAAGGCGCTGGCGGCGAACGGCCTGGGCCTGGAGGACGTGCGCGGCGCGATCGCCAACGCCAACGTCAACCAGGCCAAGGGCAGCTTCGACGGCCCGGAGCGCGCCTACAGCATCGACGCCAACGACCAGATCCGGTCGGCGGCGCAGTACCGCGACGTGGTGGTGGCCTACCGCAACGGCGCCGCGATTCGCCTGTCGGACCTGGGCACGGTGAGCGAAGGCGCCGAAAATGCGCGCCTGGCGGCCTGGATGAACGACGTGCCGGCGGTGATTCTCAATATCCAGCGCCAGCCCGGCGCCAACGTGATCCAAGTCGTCGACCGCATCAAGCAGCTGCTGCCGCAGCTGCGCGCGAGCCTGCCGGCCGCGGTCGACGTCGCGCTGCTGACCGACCGCACCACCACCATCCGCGCCTCGGTGCATGACGTGGAGTTCGAGCTGTTGCTGGCGGTAGCGCTGGTGGTGATGGTGATCTTCCTCTTCCTGCGCAGCGCCGCGGGCACCGTGATCCCGAGCATCGCGGTGCCGCTGTCGCTGGTGGGCACCTTCGGCGTCATGTACCTGGTCGGCTTCAGCATCAACAACCTGACCCTGATGGCGCTCACCATCGCCACCGGCTTCGTGGTCGACGACGCGATCGTGATGATCGAGAACATCGCGCGCTACATCGAGCAGGGCATGGCGCCGCGCGAGGCCGCGCTCAAGGGCTCGGAGCAGATCGGCTTCACCATCATCTCGCTCACCTTCTCTCTGATCGCGGTGCTGATTCCGCTGCTGTTCATGGGCGACGTGGTGGGGCGCCTGTTCCGCGAGTTCGCCATCACCCTGGCGGTGGCGATCCTGATCTCCGCGCTGGTGTCGCTCACGCTCACCCCGATGATGTGCGCGCGCCTGCTGCGCCACGTGCCCGAGGCCGAGCAGAGCGCTTTCTACCGCGTCAGCGGCAGGTGGTTCGACGCGGTGATCGCGCGCTACGGCCGGGCGCTCGACTGGGTGCTCGACCGCCAGGGCGCGACGCTGCTGGTCGCCCTCGCCATGCTGGTGCTCACGGTGCTGCTGTACTTCTTCGTGCCGAAGGGCTTCTTTCCGGTGCAGGACACCGGTGTCATCCAGGGCATCTCCGAGGCGCCGCAATCGGCGTCGTTCTCTGCCATGGCCGAGCGCCAGCAGGCGCTGAACAAGGCGGTGCTCGAGGATCCCGCGGTCGAGAGCCTGTCCTCGTTCATCGGCGTGGACGGCACCAACAGCACCCTCAACAGCGGCCGCGTGCTGATCAACTTGAAGCCGCTGGCCGTGCGCGGCGTGAGCGCGAGCGAGGTGATCGGCCGCCTGCGGGCGCGGCTGGCGGGGGTGCCGGGAATAAGGCTCTACATGCAGCCGGTGCAGGACCTGACCATCGAGGACCGCATCAGCCGCACGCAGTACCAGTTCACGCTCGAAACCGCGGATCCGGCGCTGCTGTCGCTGTGGACCGGGAAGCTGGTCGATCGGCTCGCGCGGCTGCCGCAGCTGGCCAACGTCACCTCGGACCTGCAGGACCAGGGCCTGCAGGCCTTCCTCGCGATCGATCGCGACACCGCCGGGCGCCTGGGCATCACCCCGGCGGCGATCGACCACGTGCTCTACGACGCGTTTGGCCAGCGCCTGGTGTCGACCATCTTCACCCAGTCGAACCAGTACCGGGTGGTGCTCGAGGTGCAACCTGAGTTCCGCCTCGGGCCGCAGGCGCTGGGCAAGCTGTACGCGCCGTCCGCCGCCGGCGCTCAGGTTCCCCTCAGCTCGATGACGCGCACCGAGGAGAGGCCCGCCTCGCTGGTGATCAATCACCTCGGCCAGTTCCCGGCCGCCACGGTGTCGTTCGACGTCGCGCCCGGCGCCTCGCTCGGCGAGGCGGTCGACGCCATCCAGCGCGCCGAGCAGGCGCTCGGCATGCCCGCGTCGATCGGCACCAGTTTCCAGGGCGCCGCGCTTGCGTTCCGCGCCTCGCTTTCGAACGAGCTGCTGCTGATCCTGGCGGCGATCGTGACCATGTACATCGTGCTGGGGGTGCTGTACGAAAGCTACATCCACCCCATCACCATTCTCTCGACCCTGCCCTCGGCGGGCGTCGGCGCGCTGCTCGCCCTGCTGATCGCGCGCACCGACCTTGGCGTGATCGGCGTGATCGGCATCATCCTGCTGATCGGCATCGTGAAGAAGAACGCGATCATGATGGTCGATTTCGCGCTCGACGCCGAGCGGCACGAGGGCAAGAGCCCGAGACAGGCGATCCACCAGGCCTGCCTGCTGCGCCTGCGCCCGATCCTGATGACCACCATGGCGGCGCTGTTCAGCGCGCTGCCGCTGATGCTCGGCAGCGGCGTCGGCTCGGAGCTGCGCCATCCGCTCGGCATCACCATGGTCGGCGGCCTGATCTTCAGCCAGGTGCTCACGCTGTTTACCACGCCGGTGATCTACCTCGCGTTCGATCGCCTGGCGCGGCGCGTCGACCGGGCGGCAGCGGGCGCGGGGGCGGCATGAACTTCTCCGAGCCGTTCATCCGCCGGCCGGTGGCCACCACCCTGCTGACCGCAGGGCTCGCGCTCTCGGGCATCGTCGCCTTCAACC
>DAHVFK010000252.1 GCA_027317055.1 Betaproteobacteria bacterium
CACGTCCTTGAGTTCTATTTCCATGTGGCCGTGCGGCGCGTCATCGTAGCCGAACACCTTGAGATGGCGCACGATCCTGATTCCCGGAAGGCCGGCCGGCACCAGGACCATCGACTGCTGGCTGTGGCGCGACGGATTGTCCGGCGAGGTCTTACCCATCAGGATATAGACTTTGCAACGCGGGTCACCGGCGCCCGAGGACCACCACTTGGTGCCGTTGATGACGTAGTGGTCGCCCTCGAGCTTGATGCGGGTCTGGATGTTGGTCGCGTCGGACGATGCCACCGCGGGCTCCGTCATCAGGAATGCGGAGCGGATCTTGCCCTTGAGCAAGGGCTCGAGCCATTCGTCCTTTTGCGCCTCGGAGCCATAGCGCTCGATCGTCTCCATGTTGCCGGTGTCGGGCGCCGAGCAGTTGAATACCTCCGGCGCCCAGGTCACGCGCCCCATGATCTCGCACAGCGGCGCGTACTCCAGGTTCGACAAGCCTTCGGGCGCGCGCGGCGAGCGCGGCAGGAAAAGGTTCCAAAGGCCGGCGGCGCGCGCCTTGGGCTTTAGGGCCTCGATGATCGGCACCGGCTGCCAGCGGTCGGGCCCGTTGCAGTGGTCGTACCAGGCCTTCTCGTTCGGATAGACGTGCTCGTTCATGAAGGCGACGAGCTTCTTCTGAAGCTCCTTTACCTTGGGCGAATACTCGAAGTCCATTCTTGTCTCCTAGGCGGCTCGTTTCAGGATCTTCTCGACCTGCTGCCAGCCGAGCCCGGCCAGCAGCGGTGCCTTGCTTCCGGCCTCGACCGCGTGCGCGCTCGCCGCTGTGCCGTCGAGCACGCGTTTCGCTATGCCCTGCGTAATGCCGGCGATACGGAACAGGTTGTAGGCCATGTAGAAATCCCAGGTGGAAGGATCTATGCCCTCGCGCCCGGTTCTGTTGCAGTACATATCTATATAACGCTGCTCGCTCGGGATGCCGAGTTCGGTGATCGGCAGCCCCTCGATGCCGCGGAACTTGCCCGCCGGAATGTGCCAGCTCATGCAGTGATAGGAAAAATCCGCCAGCGGGTGGCCGAGGGTAGACAGCTCCCAGTCGAGCACCGCGAGAATGCGCGGCTCGCTCGGATGGAAGATCGTGTTGTCGAGCCGGTAGTCGCCGTGCACGATCGTCGTCTCGTCGCCGGGCGGGACGTTGCGCGGCAGCCACTCGATCAGCTTGTCCATCGCCTCGATCTTCTCGGTTTCCGAGGCCCGGTACTGCTTGCTCCAGCGTGCGATCTGCCGCTCGAGGTAGCTTCCCTCCTTACCGAAACCCTCAAGCCCGACCGAGCGGTAGTCGATGCTGTGCAGCAACGTGATCACCCGGTTCAGTTCGTCCCAGATCGCGAAGCGCTGCGCCGGATCCATGCCGGGCAGCGCCTGATCCCAAAGCACACGCCCCTCGACGCAGTCCATGATGTAGAACGCGGTGCCGATCACACCGTCGTCTTCGCACAGCGCGTAAGCCCTGGCGACCGGGAAGCCGACGCCATGCAGCGCCTTGATGACGCGGAATTCCCGCTCCACCGCGTGCGCCGAGGGCAGCAGCTTGCCCGGCGGCTTGCGCCGCAGCACGTAGTGCCTGCCGGCGGCGGAAAGCCGGTACGTCGGGTTCGACTGCCCGCCGCGGAACTGCTCGATCTCGAGGTCGCCCGAATAACCTTCAACGTTGGCGCGCATGTACTCATGCAGGCGCGCGGTGTCGAAGCGGTGGCGCTCCTCGACCGGCTTGGTGCCGACAAACTGGTCGTACATGGGGGGAATCGAAACGTGAGAGACTTGTGGACGCAAGCTTACGCCGATTTGGCGCGTCCCGTGCGCGCAGGAGGAGAAACAGATGCCAAGAGCGAAACCCGCCGCGGCGGCGAATGCCCGTGCCAAGCGCTTCTCGGTCAATCATCGCGCGGGCGCGAAGTTCGAAAAGCGCGGGCTGCGCAATTACTTCGAATACCGCGACCTCGGCATCCGCCGCGCCACCCGCGGCAAGCTGGTCGCGCACGTGATCCGGGCACGCGCGGGCAAGTCGCCGCACGGCGAGTGGCACTTGCACGACTGCGACGCGCAGTTCGTCTACGTGCTCAAGGGCTGGGTCCGCTTCGAGTACGACGGCGTCGGCGAATTGCTGATGAAGGCCGGCACTTGCTTCTACCAGCCGCCGCGCATCCGCCATCGCGAGATCGCGCACTCGAAGAACCTCGAGCTGCTCGAGGTGGTGGCGCCGGCGGACTTCAGGACTTATTCTGCGGCGCAACCTGCAGCCAGAAAGTCACAGGCCCGTCGTTGATCAGCCGCACCCGCATGTGGGCGCCGAAGCGGCCCGTCGCGACGGCGGCGGCGCGCCCGCCCGCAAGCGCGACGAAGCGCTCGAACAGGCGCTCGCTCTCGGCCGGCGCCGCGGCGCCGGAAAAGCTTGGGCGCGCGCCCTTGCGCGTGTCGGCGGCGAGCGTGAACTGGGGCACCGCCAGCAGCGCGCCGCCGGTATCGGCGAGAGAAAGATTCATCCTGCCTTCCGCGTCGGGAAAGATACGGTAGCCGAGCACGCGCTCGACCAGCCGCTCGGCCCCGAGTTCGTCGTCTCCACGCTCGACACCGACCAGGGCCAGGATCCCGGCGCCGATGGCGCCTATTGTTTCGTCGCCGACCGTCACCTTCGCCTCGCACACGCGCTGTATCAGCGCGATCACGCGATGATATCCGGGATCAGCCTGTCCTTGAGCAGCGCGATCTGGTCCTTCAGCATAAGCTTGCGCTTCTTCAGGCGACGCAGCCGCAGCTGGTCGTGGACCGCGTCCTGGGCGAGGGTGGCGATAATGTAGTCGAGGTCGCCATGCTCGACCTCGAGCGCCGTGATGCGCGCCCGGATCTGATCCTTCTCTTCGTCGGTGAGCGGGAAGTTGGCCAAACAACGCGTGCCCATGACAAATATTTACCTGCGTCGACACTCGATCTGTGACGTCTTTCACAGACATGCTGCCACGGCCGGACAATCCTATCCCTACTTGCGGGCACGGAAAAGGGGCCGCCGGCGCCGTACGCATCGCGCACGGCGCCACGTCGATCAAAACATGCGGCGCAACGATCACGACGTTACAGGCAGCATCCGCACCACCGACCCCGCGACGGTCAAAGCCGAAGTCCAGCGTCTCTACAGGGCGTTGTACGACTGCGGCCCATCAAGGACCATTGAGCGCGCCTTCGCCGACATCGGAAAGCGCTACCGCGGCGAGCATCCCGAGTACTATCCCTGCGACACTGGTTACCACGACCTGCAGCACGTGCTGGAGGTGACGCTGGCGATGGCGCGCCTGATGAACGGCTACGAGCGCAGCCGGCGCAACGGCACCCCCCGTCTGCCGCCCGAGCTGTTCATGCTCGGCGTGCTTTCCGCCCTGTTCCACGACTTCGGGTACCTGCGTCGGCGCAGCGACCGCAGGCACGACAATGGCGCAGAGTACACCCTGGTACACGTCTCGCGCGGCGCCGCCTACCTGCGCCATTACATGCGCGATCTGGGCACCGGTCGGCTGGCGGATATCGCACCCAAACTGCTTCACTTCACCGGTTACGAGCACCCGGTCGAGCGCATCCGCGTCGCCGACACGCTCATCCGGCGCGTCGGCCAGATGCTGGGCAGCGCGGACATCATCGCGCAGATGGCCGACCGCTGCTATCTCGAGAAATGCCGCGACCGCCTATACCCGGAGTTCGTGCTGGGCGGGCTCGCACGGCGCGAGCTTCCAGGCGGCTTCACGCTGGACGTGTTCCGCTCCGGCGACGATTTGGTGCGCAAGACGCCCGACTTCTACCGTAACGCGGAACGCAGACTCGAGCTGCAGCTCGCGCACGCCTACGTCTACGCCGAAAGCCACTTCGGCGGCCAGAATCTGTACCTGGAGGAAATGCTGAAGAACGTGCGCCACGCGCAGGCGTTGGCGGAGGCGCCGACTGCGGACATACTACGCCGCGCACCGCCCGCGACGCTGGTGGCGGTCGTGCAACCGCTAACCGAGATACTCGCAGTCGACTGAGACTCGGCTTTACCCCGCCGTGCTTTTGCATTAACGTTGCCGCAACAAATCCGCAATAAAGTCAGCGGAACTCCAGGGCAGCTTCCCGAGGGAGGGCGGTTTGTCGGCGGTGAGCCTGCGCAACGTTGTCAAGGCATGGGGTGCCACGCCAGCCGTCAACGATATTTCTTTTGACGCCGCAGCCGGGCGCCTGCTCGTGATTCTCGGGCCGTCGGGCTGTGGCAAATCGACGACGCTGCGCCTGATAGCGGGCTTGGAGCAGGTGTCGAGTGGACGCGTGTTAATCGGCGACGCCGACGTCACCGCCCTGTCTCCGGCCAAGCGACGCCTCGCGATGGTGTTCCAATCCTACGCGCTGTTTCCGCACCTTTCGGTGGCCGAGAACATCCTGTTTGGCTTGCGGGTACGCGGGGTCGCCGCAGCCGAACGTGCGGCCCGGCTGGCGCGCGTCGCCGCGCTGCTCGGGCTGGAACAACTGCTCGCGCGCAAGCCGGCGCAGCTTTCCGGCGGACAGCAGCAGAGGGTCGCGCTCGGACGCGCGATAATCGCCGAAACGCCACTGTGTTTGATGGACGAGCCCCTCTCCAATCTGGACGCGCAACTGCGTCACGACATGCGGCGCGAAATCCGCGCCCTGCAGCAGAGGTTGGGCATCACCATGGTGTACGTGACACACGACCAGACAGAGGCGATGAGCATGGCAGACCAGGTCATTCTCCTGCGCGAAGGCCGCGTGGAGCAGGACGGACGTCCGGCGGACCTGTACGACCGGCCGGCAAGCGTGTTTACGGCGCGCTTTATCGGCACGCCGCCGATGAACATCGTGACGTTGCCGGCGCTTACCGGCGAAGGGTTGTTGCTCGGTGTACGGCCCGAGGACGTCCGCATCGCCGGGGAGGGTCTAGCGGCAAGCGTGCAGAGCAGCGAATACCTCGGCGCCGACTGCATCGTCACCTGCCGCGCAGACGAGCAGTTCATCAATGCGCGCATCCCGGGCGGTTCCCAGCCGCAACCGGGCGCAGTAATCAAGCTGTCCTGGAGCCCTGGGGCGCAGCACTTGTTCGACGCGCAAAACGGCAGTCGCGTCGAACGCGCAACGGCGGCGACGCGATTCGTAGCCTGACTATTTCGAGGAGAGAGAAAATGCTGAAACGCCTATTTCACGTCGCGGCCGCCCTGGCGATCGCTTCGCTGTTCACCGGCCCCGCGCTGGCGCAGGAGGTACAAGTATCGTTCTACTACCCCGTAGCCGTGGGCGGCCCGATCACGAAGATCGTCGACGGCCTTGCGGCGGAATTCGAGCGAGCCAATCCAGGCATCAAGCTAAAGCCGATCTACTCAGGGACCTATCAGGAATCGACGGTGAAGGCGCTCACCGCCGTCAAGTCCGGCGAGCCACCCGTCCTGTCGGT
>DAHVFK010000253.1 GCA_027317055.1 Betaproteobacteria bacterium
CGACAACACCGAGCGCATCCAGGCGCGGGTCTCGCAGCCGGTGATCCCGGCGGTGGTGTACGTTGCGACCGAGATGGCCGGCCCGGGGCACCTCAAGCACCACGGTCGCGGCGAGCTGGTGATCGGCGCGCCCGACGGCGCGCCTTCGGCCGAGCTGGGCGAAGCGCTCGCGAGCGTGCAGCGCTGGTTCGCCGAAGCCGGCGTGAAGGTGACGATCTCCGACAACGTCGCGGGCGAGCTGTGGGCCAAGCTGGTGGTGAACTGCGCCTACAACGCGATCTCGGCGATCTCGCAGCTGCCCTACGGCGAGATGATCCGCGGCACCGGCGTGCGCGAGGTGATGCGCGACGTCGTGGCCGAGACGCTCGCGGTCGCGGCGGCGAGCGGCGTGCGCACCGCGCCCGAGCTGGTCGACAACGTGACTCGCATCGCCGACTGGATGCCGACCCAGTATTCGTCCACCGCGCAGGACCTGCAGCGCGGCCGCCCGACCGAGATCGACCATCTCAACGGCTACGTGGTGCGGCGCGGCGACGCGCTCGGCATCCCGGTGCCGGCCAACCGGGTACTATGGTCGCTGGTTAGGCTGGTCGAGTCGAAAGGAAAGTCATCATGAGCAGGCACGGACGGGGCGGGCGCTTCGGCGCCATTGTGCTGATCCTGGTGGGCGTCGTCGGCCTGCTCGCCAATTTCGGGCTGGTGGACAAGGAGGCTCTGCGCCAACTCTGGAAGCTCTGGCCGCTGATCCCGCTTGCGATCGGCATCGCATTCCTGCTGCGTCCACGCTCGGGCGGGCAGTAGCCGTTCAGGGACGTGCCGGCGGCGGGGCAGCCGCCAGTCGCTCGAGCACGGGAATGCCGGCTTGGAGCTGCTCGCGCAGGGTATGCGCGACGACCCAGGGGCCGATCAGGGGCGGAATCCAGAAGTCCGGCACGCGGCTCGCCTCGTAGTGCAGCTTCGTGCGCGCGCCCTGCGCGCTCAGGCGCCAGGCGCTCCAGCCGCGCTTGAAATCGCCGCGCCCCGGGACGATGCGGGCCAGAATCCTGTGCGCGTCGGGCTCGACCACGTCCTCGACCTGGACCACCTTCCTGCAGAAGAACCATATGCACGATTGCAGCACGCTGCGCACGCGTTCGCCCTGGCCGCCGGGGGCCGCTTTCACGCTCACCGCGACGATGGCCGGGTTGAGCGCGGGCAGCCCGGCGGTGCTTCATTTGTCGGTGAGCAGGCGTGCGAGCTCCGGGTCGAAATCCTGCAGAAGATTGACCCCGGCCGCGCCGAAGCGCAGCGCGGCGGCGCGCGGCGCGGGGTCCTTGCGATGATCGAGCGACCACTGCGCCTGGCGCGCGAGCAGCGCCGCCGCGGTGACGCGGCCGAGCGTGAGCGCGAAGCGGCGCGCGCCGGCCTCCAGCGCTGCCTCGTCGCGTCCGGCGTTCGCCGCCAGCCAGGCCTCGGCGGCGTCGGCCGCCCCTTCCACGCGCGCCGAGAGCGCGAGCAGCTGCGGCTCGCGCGCTTCGGCGACGATCGCGTGGATCTCGCGCCGCCACGGCGCGAGGCCGCTCGGCGCGATCGCGCGCAGGGCATCGAGCGAGAGCACGTTGGTGGTGCCTTCCCAGATCGGGAACACTTGCGCGTCGCGCAGCAGCATCGGCAGCCCGGTGTCCTCGATGTAGCCCGCGCCGCCGAACGCCTCCAGCACTTCCGAAAGCAGCGCGACCGACTGACGGCCGGTGGTCAGCTTGGCGACCGGGGTGAGGATGCGCAGCAGCGCCTGCTGCGCCTCGCCGGCCGTGCCCTGCTCGACACGCCCGAGCAGCTCGACGACGAAGAAAGTGAGCTGGAACGCGGCCTCGAACTCGGCCTGCAGGCCGGCGAGCGTGTCGACGTGCAATGCTTTTTGCGCCAGCGGCGCGCCGAAGGCGACGCGCCGGCCGGCGTAGTCGCGCGCGAGCGCCAGCCCGCGCCGCATATAGGAAGTCGCGGAGACCGCGTTCCACACCCGCGTGATGTTGAGCACGGTGCTGATCGCGCGCACGCCGTTGCCGAGCTCGGCCAGCGGGATCGCCGGCACGCCGTCGAGGGTCAGTTCGGCGGTCGGCACCTTGCGCGTGCCGAGCTTGTCCTTGAGCCGGTCGATGCTCAGGCCGTTGGGGCGGCCGGCCGCGTCGCGCGTCTCGAGGTAAAAGAGCGCCAGGCCCTTGCCGCCGGGCGGGTTGTCCACGGGGCGCGCAAGGGTCAACGCCATCTGGGACGCGATCGCCGAGGTGAAGTACTTGCGCCCGTACAGGCGCCAGCCTTCGCCCGGCGCGAAGCGCGCCTCGGTCTCGGCCAGGCCGACGTCCGAGCCGCCGATCGGCTCTGTCATCCACTGGCCGCTGGTCCAGAACTGCGCCGGGTCGCGGCTGACGAGGTGCGGCAGCGCGCGCTCGATCAGCGCCCGGTTGCCCGAGGCCGCGATAGTACGCGCGGCGCCGTCGCTCATCGCCAGCGGACAGGCGTAGACGTCGGTCGAAGGCGTGAACAGGTACACCAGCGCGAACTGCAGCACGCGCGAAAGCGCCCCGAGCGGGGCCTCGTGCGGCAGCGCGACCAGCCCCTCGCGCGCCGCGAGTTCCTCGGCGCGCAGCCAAAGCGGCGTGAGCTCGATGTGGTCGACGCGGTTGCCCCAGGCGTCCCACTGCACCAGCTGCGGCTCGAGCTCGCGCTCGGCGAGCTGCTGCGCGTAGAGTTCGCCGCCGGCGAGCGCGCCCATGCGCTCGAGCTGCGTCTGCACCGCCGCGAGCGCCTCGGTGCCGAGCGTGCGCTCGAGGTAGGCGCGCAGCACGCGGTCGTCGGAGTACTGGTTGCCGAGAGCCGGTGCGCTCTGTACGAAGGGCATGGCTTCCCCTGTCAGGCCTCGGGCCCGAAGTAGGTGCAGCGCTGGCCGCAGGATTCGCGCCCGACCGCGACGCGAGCGAGCGAGCCGTAGCGCGGCGCAAGGCGATCCCAGATCCAGACGCAGATCCGCTCCAGGCTGGGCTGCGCGAGGCCCTCGAGGTCGTTCAACAGGCGGTGATCGAGCGCAGCGCGTACGTCGGCGCAGGCGCGCTCGATTTCGGCGAAATCCGCCACGAAGCCGGTGCGCGGGTCGGGCTCGCCGCGCAGCGCGACCTCGACCTGGAACGAATGGCCGTGCAGGGCGCCGTGCGGATGGCCTTCGGGATAGTGCGTGAAGCGATGCGCGGCGTCGAAGCCGAAGCGGTAGGCGATTTCCATCATGGTCTCAGCGTATGCCCAGAATTTTGTGCGTCTGCAGGCTCAGGCGCCAGCGCGGGTGCGCGAGGCAATACGCAACCGCGTCGGCGGTATTGCGTGCGCGCGCCGGGCCGTCCATTGGCTGCAGGAAGAAATGTGCGAAATCGAGCCGCTCGTATCGCTGCGGCTCGGCGCCGGGCTGGGGAAAGACCAGCTTGAGTTCGTCCCCGCGCTCGAGCGCGAGCCGCGCATCGGCCTTGGGGCTGACGCAAATCCAGTCGATTCCGCCGGGAGGCGGGAGCGTGCCGTTGGTTTCGATCGCGACCTGAAAGCCGCGCCCGTGCAGCGCCTCCAGCAACGCGGCGTCGAGTTGAAGCAGCGGCTCGCCGCCGGTGCAGACCACGAAGCGCCCGCCCGCCGCGCCGGCAGGCCACGCCGCGTCGATGCGCGCGGCCAGCGCCTGCGCGCCGGCGAAGCTTCCACCGCCGGGACCGTCGGTGCCGACGAAATCGGTGTCGCAGAAGCGGCACGTGGCGGCGGCGCGATCGGCTTCGCGCCCGCTCCACAGGTTGCAGCCGGCGAAGCGGCAGAACACGGCGGGCCTGCCGGCGTTGGCGCCTTCGCCCTGCAACGTATAGAAGATCTCCTTGACGCTGTACACTCGCAGCCCTGGCTAGGACGCGATTATCCTTTATCCGCTACCCTATCGGAAGGCAAACGCGGAATTTCCATGGCCCAATACGTCTACACCATGCGCCGGGTCGGCAAGATCGTGCCGCCGCAACGCGCGATTCTCAAGAATATTTCGCTCAATTTTTTCCCGGGCGCAAAAATCGGCGTGCTCGGGCTGAACGGCTCCGGCAAGTCGACCCTGCTGCGCATCATGGCGGGCGAGGACAAGGACATCGAGGGCGAGGCGATCCCGATGCCGAACATGCGCGTGGGCTTTCTGCCCCAGGAGCCGCAGCTCGACCCGGCCAAGGACGTGCGCGGCAACGTCGAGCAGGGGCTGGGCGAGACGATCGCGCTGGTCGAGCGCTTCAACGCCATCAGCGAGCGCTTCGCCGAGCCGATGGCAGACGACGAGATGAACCGGCTGCTGGAGGAGCAGGGCGAGCTGCAGACGCAGATCGACGCCGCGAACGGCTGGGAGATCGGCCGCACGCTCGAGGTCGCGGCCGACGCGCTGCGCCTGCCGCCGTGGGACGCGGAGGTGAGCAAGCTCTCGGGCGGCGAGCGCCGGCGCGTCGCGCTGTGCCGGCTGCTGCTGTCGGAGCCCGACATGCTGCTGCTGGACGAGCCGACCAACCACCTCGACGCGCTTTCGGTGCAGTGGCTCGAGCAGTACCTGGAGCGCTTTGCCGGCACCGTGGTGGCGGTCACGCACGACCGCTACTTCCTGGACAACGTCGCCGGCTGGATCCTGGAGCTCGACCGCGGCCACGGCATCCCCTGGGAGGGCAACTACTCCTCGTGGCTGGAGCAGAAGGAGCAGCGGCTCGAGATCGAGGCCAAGCAGGAGGCGGCGCGCATCAAGACCATGAAGGACGAGCTCGAGTGGGTGCGCTCCAACCCCAAGGCGCGCCAGGCGAAGTCCAAGGCGCGGCTGGCGCGCTTCGATGAGCTGGCGTCGCAGGAATTCCAGCAGCGCAACGAGACCAACGAGATCTACATCCCGCCCGGCCCGCATCTGGGCGAGCTGGTGGTCGAGGCCGAGGGGCTCAAGAAATCCTTCGGCGACAAGCTGCTGTTCGAGGACATGTCGTTCCGCCTGCCGCGCGGCGGCATTGTCGGCGTGATCGGCCCCAACGGCGCGGGCAAGACGACCCTGTTCCGCATGCTGGTGGGGCAGGAAAAGCCCGACGCGGGAAGCCTGCGGCTCGGCGACACGGTCAAGCTCGCCTACGTCGACCAGAGCCGCGACACGCTCGACCCGGCCAAGACGGTGTGGGAGGAGATCTCGGACGGCGCCGACAACATCCAGGTCGGCAGCTACTCGACCCCGAGCCGCGGCTACGTGGCGCGCTTCAACTTCCGCGGCGCGGACCAGCAAAAGCGCGTGGGGGACCTGTCGGGCGGCGAGCGCAACCGGGTGCACCTCGCCAAGGTGCTCAGAAGCGGCGGCAACCTGCTGCTGCTGGACGAGCCGACCAACGACCTCGACGTCGAGACGCTGCGCGCGCTGGAGCTCGCGCTGCTCGATTTTCCCGGCTGCGCGGTGGTGATCTCGCATG
>DAHVFK010000254.1 GCA_027317055.1 Betaproteobacteria bacterium
GCCCTGAGTGAGGGGGAGAGCCGCACGGCATACGACGAGGGACTGGCGCGCCCGCACGTGCGCGAGATGGATTTCACCGGCAAGCCGATGAAGGGCTACGTCTTCGTCGATCCGCCGGGCTATGAAGCCGATTCGGACCTGTCGCATTGGATAGAGAAATGTCGCCGCTACGTCGAGTCCCTGCCGCCAAAGTCGTGATGTTCGACCTCGGCGGCGTGCTGGTCGAGAACACCGGCGCTGCGGGGCTCGCGGCGATGCTGCCGGCGCCGCTGGGGCCCGACGAGCTGTGGCGCAGGTGGCTCGGTTCGCCGTCGGTGCGGGCGTTCGAGCGCGGCCGGATCGCGCCCGAGGCCTTCGCCGCCGCGTTCATCGACGAGTGGCGGCTCGAGCTCGAGCCGGCGACCTTCCTCGAGGCGTTCGCCGGCTGGCCCCGGGGTCTCTATGAAGGCGCCGAGGCGCTGCTGCGCGAGCTCAAGGGCCGCCACCGCCTCGCCTGCCTGAGCAACACCAACGCACTGCACTGGCAGCGCCTGAGCACGCTGCAAACGCTGCTCGATGCATGCTTCGTGTCGCACGAGACCGGCTTCGTGAAGCCCGACCGCGAGGCCTTCGAGCACGCGCTCGCGCGACTCAGCGCGGCGCCGCGAGACGTCTATTTCTTCGATGATCTGATGCCGAACGTCAGCGTTGCGCGCCGGATGGGGATCAGGGCCTTCCAGGTCGGGTCCTTCGCCGCGATCGGGCCGATCCTGCGCAGCGAAGGCCTGTAAGCGGGGAGCAAGCAATGCATCATCCCTTCGGCGAGCAGCTCGGAATCAAGTTCGGGGAGCCTCCCACCGCCGGACGCAGCAGCTGCACGCTCGCGGTCAATGGACAGCACCTCAACCCGCACGGCGTGGTGCACGGCGCCGTGATTTTCGCCATGGCCGACACCGGCATGGGCGCGGCGCTCTATCCGACGCTCCACGCGGGCGAAATCTGCGCCACGATCGAAGTCAAGATCAATTACTTCAAGCCGGTCGCGTCGGGCCTGCTTACATGCGTCACCGAGATCGTCAACCGTGGCAAGACGGTCGCCAACCTCGAGTCGAGCATCTACCTCGGGGAGACGCTGGTGGCCAAGGCGAACGGCAACTACGCGATCTTCAGACCCGCTGCGACGCTCGACGCCGGTCGCGCCGCGCGGTAACGTGCGGCTAAAGGGAGCGAGGGGATGTCGGAGGGATTCGTTTTCTGGCGCCGGCCGCTGCGCGTCGCGGGGTCGCGCCCGCCGCAGGAGGCGCTGGCGCGGCTGCGCATGCTGATCCAGGGCCGGCGCTTCGGCGTGGGCCTGCGGCTCATCGGCACCATCCGCGGCCCGGACTCGGCGCCTGCGCTCAGGCTCTGGCGCAAGGGGCTGCTGTCCGCTGCGGGCGATGTGATCGAGTTCCGCGGCACGCTGCGCGCCGACGGCGCGGGCAGCGTGTTCGAGGGCGAGCTGTGCTACGCCTTCGGCACCAAGTTCCAGTTCGTCGGGCTGCTGGTGGTGGGCGCGGTGCTGCTGTTCGCCGGCGCGGTGCGCGAGCTCGAGGGCGCCGCGAGCGACACCGGCATGCTCGGCATGGGGCTGGTGGTGGCGGGCGTGGCGGCGGTCTGGATCTACGCCAGCAGCCGCACCCGCAGCGACCAGATCCAGTTCATCGAGGACCACCTCGAGACCTGCACGGGCGGGGCATGAGTCATCCGCGCCGCACCTGGCTGTTCGTCCCCGGCGCCGACGAGAAAGCGCAGGCCGCGGCCGCGCGCAGCGGCGCGGACGTGCTGATCCAGGAGCTGGAGGACTTCACGCCCCCGGCGCTGCGGCCCAAGGCGCGCGCGCTGGCGGCGCAGCTGTACGAGCGCTGGCGCGCCGCGGGCGCGCTCGCCGCGGTGCGCGTCAACCCGCTCGAGACCTGCGGCCACGAGGACCTCGAGGCGGTGCTCGGCGCGAAGCCCGACATCGTGCTGATGTCGAAGGTCGCACGCCCGGAGCAGGTGCAGGCGCTGGCCGCGATCGCACACGGCGTCGAGCTGGTGCCGAACATCGAGACCGCGGCGGGCCTTGTGCGCGCCTGCGAGATCGCGCGCGCCAGCCCGCGCGTGAGCGCGATGCTGGTGGCGAGCGAGGACATGGTGGCCGACCTCGGCGCCGAGCGCTCGCGCGGCGGCGAGGAGCTGGCCTACGTGCGGGCGCGCTTCCTGGTCGAGTGCCGCGCCGCCGGGGTCGAGGCGATCGACTGCCCCTACACCTTCGGCGACGCGAAGGGGGCGGCGGCCGATGCACGCCGCGCCAAGCGCCTTGGCTACCGCATGAAGAGCATCGTGCACCCGGTGCACGCCGCGCCGGTCAACCGCGTGTTCTCGGTCGAGGCGCGCGAGCTCGACCGCTCCAGGCGCATCGTGCGCGCCTTCGACGAGGCGCGCGCGCAGGGCAAGGAGCGCGCCCACGTCGACGGGCGACTGGTCGAGGTCCCGGTCTACGCCGCGGCCAAGCGCCTCATCGAGTCAGCCGCGCGTACGCCAGCGCGGCGACGAAGAACGCGAGGCTGAGGACGATCTCCGCGCCGGCCAGCGCCTGCGCCGCGCCGCGCTCGCCCCAGGCGCGCACCACGCCCTCGGCGAAGTAAGCCAGGATCAGCATGCTCGCCCACTGGTAGGTGTAGCGCCGGCCGATCAGGATTCCCGTCAGCGGGAGCGCGAGCGGGAGCGCCTTGAGCGCGATCAGAGATCCGCCCGGCCTGAGCGGCGCGAGCCACAGCTCCCAGGCGAGGCAAAGCACGATCAGCGCGACGAGCGAGGCCGCGGCGGCGTACTGCGCGAGCTTCATCGCGCGAGCCTGAGCGCGATTTCGGCCAGCCGCCGGCCCTGCGCGATGCACAGCGCGCGCTCGGCCTCGGCCAGCGGGCGGTCGTCGGCGATGCCGGCGAAGTGGCTCGCGCCATAGGGAGTGCCGCCCTCGCGCGTCGAGTTCAACTCGACCTCGGTGTAGGGCAGACCGAGGATCAGCATGCCGTGGTGAAGCAGCGGCAGCATCATCGACAGCAGCGTCGTCTCCTGACCGCCGTGCAGGCTGCCGGTCGAGGTGAACACGCAGGCCGGCTTGCCCGCGAGCGCGCCGCGCTGCCACAGCGCGCCGCTGCTCTCGAGGAAGTGCTTGAGCGCCGCGGCCATGTTGCCGAAGCGTCCCGGGCTGCCGAGCGCGAGGCCGGCGCACTGCTCGAGGTCCTTCAGCTCGGCGTAGGGCGCGCCCTCGGGCGGCACCGGCGGCGCCGCGACCTCGGTCAGCGGCGCCACGCGCGGCACCGTGCGCAGCCGCGCGGCCGCGCCCGGCACGCGCTCGACGCCCTGCGCGACGAGCTCCGCCAGGCGGCGCACCGATCCGCCCGCGCTGTAGTAGAGGACCAGGATTTCGGACACGGCAGGTATGATACCGGCTCCCATGAACGAGCTTTCGCCCCAAGCCGTGAGCCCGCGCGAGCGCCTGATCGTTGCGCTCGACGTGCCGAGCGCGGCCGAGGCGCGCGCGCTGGTCGAGCGCATCGGCGACGCCGCCTGCTTCTACAAGATTGGGCTCGAGCTGTTCACCTCGGGCGGCGCCTTCGAGCTGCTCGAGTGGCTGGTCGCGCGCGGCAACAAGGTGTTCGCCGACCTCAAGCTGTACGACATTCCCGAGACCGTGCGGCGCGCGGTGGCCAACCTGCGCGCCTCCGGCGCGAGCTTCCTCACGGTGCACGGGCAGCGCTCGGTCCTCGAGGCCGCGGCGCTCGAGAAAGGCGCGCTGAAGATCCTGGCGGTGACCGTGCTCACCAGCTTCGACAAGAGCGACCTGGCGGAAATGGGCCCCGGCGTCGACGTCGGCGCGCTGGTGCTCGGGCGCGCGCGCCACGCGCTCGAGGCCGGCTGCGACGGCGTGATCTCGTCCGGCCTCGAGGCGCCGGCGATCAAGGCCGAGTTCGGCCGGCGCCTGCTGGTGGTCACGCCCGGCATCCGTGCGGCCGGGAACAGGCCCGCGGACGACCAGAAGCGTACCGTCGACGTGGCGCAGGCGTTCGCCAACGGCGCGGACTACATCGTCGTCGGCCGCCCGGTGCGCGACGCCGCCGATCCGCGTGCCGCCGCCGCGGCGATCCAGGCCACCATCGGCTCGGTGTTTGCCCGCTGAGGGTCTGATATCCTTCGGGCGGAATTTACGAAGGAGGGCGACCGGTGAACCAGCTTTTCGTCGACGACGTCGGCAAACTTGTCCTGCGCCTGACGCTGGGCCTGCTGATCCTTTTGCACGGAGTGGGAAAGATCCTGCACCCGGCCGCGCTCGGCTTCATTGGCGGCAAGCTGGGCGAACTCGGGCTGCCGCACGAGGTGGCCTACCTGGTCTATATCGGCGAGGTGATCGCGCCGCTGCTGATCATCCTCGGCGTCTACTCGCGCATCGGCGGCCTGCTGGTGATGATCAACATGGTCTTCGCTCTGGCACTGGCGCACTCCACCCAGCTGCTCATGCTGAACAAGAACGGTGGCTGGGCGATCGAGCTGGAGGGCTTCTACCTGTTCTGCGGCCTCGCAGTGCTGCTGCTTGGCAGCGGCAAGGTCGCGGTCAGGCCGGACTGAGCGGGCGCGGGCGATGCGCGCCGGCCTCGCGCTCGCGCTCGTCGCCGTGCTCGCCTTCGCGCCCGCCTGCCTCGCGGGGCAGGGTCGGGTGGCCGATGGCAAGTACTACGGGCCGCTCGACAATTTCGTGGTCCCGCTGCCCAAGCTCGTGGGCCTTCGGGTGCAGGACGAGTCCGACCCGAGCGGCGGCATGGTCGCCTTCCACGGCGACCTCGGCGGCAATCGCGGCGTGACCTACGTGCGCCTGCCGGAGGGCATGGGCGCGGCGATGAGCGACGCGGCGCGCAGGGACGCGACCTACCGCAGCTTCGTGCACGACTACGCGCTGCCGTCGCTGTTCCGCCGCGCCTCGCTGCAGGCGAAGATCGTTTGGGAGGAGCCCGTCAACCAGGGTGCGGAGCGCGCCTTGTTCGCGGTGGTCGACATCCCCGGCGCGTCTACTCTGCTCGACGCGAAGACGAACAAGCGCCTGGATTCGGTCCGCGCGCTGCTGGTGTTTCAACGCCGCGATTTCATCTACATGCTGAGCGACGAGCTGAACTCGGCGCTTGAATCGGTCGACCCCGCGGCGCTCGGCAACGAGCGCCTGCTGGCGGCGCGCGTCGCGCTCGAGGCGATGCGCGCGGAGATGAGCTTCCGCTGACGGCGCAGAGGGAGCCACGCGCATGTCGCTGCGGGTGAACGAGCATCGCAGGGCGGCGACCCGCGCTGGGCTGCGCTACGTTACCGACGGCGTGGCCGGCATCCGGCGCAAGCGCTCGGGCCGCGGCTGGGCCTACTACGCGC
>DAHVFK010000255.1 GCA_027317055.1 Betaproteobacteria bacterium
GGTGCCCGGCCGAAAGGCGCAGGACACCGCGTTCACCGCCACGTGCCCGCCGAAGCGGATCGTCAGGCCGTGGGTCTCCAGGACCGGGTGTTCCACGGTCCTCTGCCTCGGTAGCGCTACGCGGTCAACGCTTGTTCGTGATTGGCACGGGCAGCTCGGACGCCGGGATGACGCGCACCAGGTCGAGCAGATCCCACTCGTTCTTCTGCTCCGACGCCTTCTTGATGCGGAACTCGAACATGTCCTGCATCGCCTGGTGGTCTTCCTTGCGGAAGGTCATCTGACCTTTGGGCGTGTCGAACGACATGCCTTCCATGGCGGCGATCAGCTTCTCGGTGTCGGTGCCGCCGGCCTTCTTGATCGCATCGACGATCGCCACCGCCGCCGCCATGCCGCCGCAGGTGAAGAAGTCGGGCGGCATGCCGTAGCGCTTCTCGTGTTCCTTCACCAGCCAGTCGTTCATCTTGTTCTTGGGGAAGCCGTAGTAGTAGTAAATCGCGCCTTCCATGCCCGCGAGGTCTTTCCAGCCCTTCATCACCGGCAGGATGTTGCCGCCGGTGGCGAGCTCGATGCCGAAGCGCCCGGGATCGAGCGCTGCGATCTTGGTCGCCGGGTTCGCGCCGGCCCAGTAGATCACCAGCAGCTTGCGCCCGGGCTTGTCCTTCAGCGCGGCGAAGATGCGCTCGGCCGAAGCGGTGAAATCGGTCGTGTTCTGCGGCGCGTACTCCTCGTGCACGATCTTGGCCTTCGAACCGACTTGCGCCAGCGCGTCCTTGAGCGCCTTTATCCCGTCGCGCCCGAAGGCGTAGTCCTGTGCCAGGGTGGCGATCGACATGTCGCCCTTGAGCGCGGCGGCGGCGGCCAGGCCGTCCTGGGTCGAGTTGCGCGAAGTGCGGAAGATGTAACGGTTCCAGTTCGCGCCGGTGATCGAGTCGGCCACCGCGGGCTCGACCAGCAGGATCTTCTTGTACTCCTCGGCCACCGGCAGCATCGCCAGCGCCACGCCCGAGCTGACCGGGCCGACCGCGATGTCGGCCTTGTCGTCGCCGTAGGCGGCGGCGAGCTGCGACTTGCCGATGTCGGGCTTGATCTGGGTGTCCTTCTCGATCACCACGATCTTGCGTCCGAGCACCTTCATCGTGCCGTGGGTCGCGTATTCCAGGCCCATCATCAGCCCGGTCTGGCTCTGCTTGGCGTAAGCCTCGAGCGCCCCGGTCTTGCCGTACACGTGCGCGATGCGGATTTCCTGAGCGGATGCCAGGCCCGCGGCGGCCGCGAGTCCCAGCGCCAGCGCGAATTTGAGCGTGCGTTTCATACCCCCTCCTGAGTAAGAACTACCTGCGTCGTTTCGCAATGTGCATGCCATGAGAACTAACATACTGATTTATATATATTACTTATATTATGTGAGCACATACTCCAGTTTCAGGATGTCCGCGATGCGGACACGAAATCGGAGTCAGAGTCGGATTTCCTTTGGAATCAGAACAGTTTACTCAGAATCGATATGTCCGTTTTGAGGACATAATGTCCGCTAAACGGACATACGCCTGATCTCGGCCAGCTTCTCGTACAGCGTGTTGCGCGAGATTCCGAGCAGCCTCGCGGCCGAGACCTTGTTGCCGCCGGTGGCCTCGAGCGCCGAGCGGATCGAGCTGCGCTCGAGCTCGGCGATGAGCTGCGGCAGCGGGCGCAGGGCGGGCGCCGGCGCCATGGCGGCACCCGCAGCCGCGGCGCGCGGCAAAATCGCGCTGAAGTCCTCGGCGGCGAGGCGCGCATGGTCGGTCAGCATCGCCGCCTGCTCGAGCGCGTTGCGAAGCTCGCGGATATTGCCGCGCCATTCGTGGCCGGCGAGCGCCGCCAGCGCCGCCGGGGTCAGCTCGCGCTGCGGCATGCCGGTGCGCGCGGCGATGTTCTCGAGCAGGTTCTCCGCCAGCGCCTCGAGGTCCGACAGGCGCTCGCGCAGCGGCGGCACCCGGATCGGCAGCACGCTCAGGCGGTAGTAAAGGTCCTCGCGAAAACGGCCCTCGGCGACCAGCGCCTTCAGGTCGCGGCTGGTGGCGGCGATCACCCGCACGTCGACCTTGATCACCTTGTTCGAGCCGAGCGGCTCGATTTCCTGCTCCTGCAGTGCGCGCAGCAGCTTCGCCTGCAGCGCGGTCGGCGCGTCGCCGACTTCGTCCAGGAACAGCGTGCCGCCATCGGCCAGCACGAAGCGCCCGTCGCGCCCCTTGCGATCGGCTCCGGTGTAGGCCCCGGGCACGACACCGAAGAATTCCGCCTCGAGCAGGGTCTCCGGCACGGCGGCGAGGTTGACGCCGACGAACGGCTTGTCGGCGCGCTTCGAGGCGGCGTGGATCGCGTGCGCGAGCAGCTCCTTGCCGGTGCCCGTCTCGCCTACCAGCAGCACGTTGCCCTCGGTCTGCGCCGCGCGCCGCGCCTGTCGCTTCACCTCGATCGCCGCCGGGCTCGAGCCGACGAAGCTGGCGAAGGTGTACTTGGCGCGCCGCTGCACGGCGAGCTCGCGCCGTGCCTCGTCCAGGTCCTTTTGCAGCCGGGCGAACTTGCCGATCAGCGGCTGCAGCGTGGTCTCCGGATGGTCGAACAGCACCATGCCGAGCACGCCGATCACCTCGCCCGAGTCGTCGCGCAGCGGAATGCGGCTCACCACGAAGGTGCCGGCCTTGTTGGTCAGCAGGTCGAGCAGGATCGGCTTGCCGCTCTCGAGTACGTGGCGCATGAGCGTGTTCGGCACCACCTGCTCGACCGGCTTGCCGACGAAGTCCTCGGCGCGCTCGAAGCCGAGCGCGGGAAGGAAGCGCTTGTAGCTGTCGTTGATCCAAACCACGCGCCCGCCGCGGTCGACCAGCATCATGCCCTCGCTCATGCTCGAGAACAGGTCGAACATCGAGCGCGCCGCGAGCTTGAGCACGCTCTCGGCGTCGCGCGGCAGGGACGGCGCGCTCATTCCTCGGGCCGCGGCGGCGGCTTGGGCCGCCGCCCGACGACGACCTGCAGCACCACGTCCTTGCCTGCGCGCCGCAGCTTCAGGCTGGTGTGGCTGCCGGGCGCGAGCGCCGCGACCACATTGAGCATGTTCGGGGTGCCGACCACCTGCTTGCCGCCTACCGCGAGCAGCACGTCGCCCGGCTTGACGCCCGCCTTGTCGGCCGGACCGCCGCGCAGCACGCCGGCGATGATCACGCCTTTGGACTCCTCGAGCTTGAACGAGTCCGCGATGCCCTGCGTGATCGACTGCACCTCGACCCCGATCCAGCCGCGCGTGACCGTGCCGGTGCGCACGATCTGCTCCAGCACCATCTTGGCGGTCGAAACCGGAATCGCGAAGCCGATGCCGATCGAGCCCCCGGTGCGCGAATAGATCGCGGTATTGATGCCGATCAGGTTGCCGCGTGCGTCGACCAGCGGGCCGCCGGAGTTGCCGGGATTGATCGCGGCGTCGGTCTGGATGAAGTTCTCGAAGGTGTTGATTTGCAGGCCGCTGCGCCCGAGCGCGGAGACGATGCCCGAGGTGACCGTCTGGCCGACGCCGAACGGGTTGCCGATCGCGAGCACCACGTCGCCTACGCGCAGGGCATCCGAAGAGCCGAAGGTGATCGCGTGCAGCCCCTTGGCGTCGACCCGCAGCACTGCGAGGTCGGTGTCGGGGTCGTTGCCGACGACCTTGGCGAGCAGCTTGTTGCCGTTGGGCAGCGCGACCTCGATTTCGTCGGCGGCGTCGACCACGTGCTGGTTGGTCAGGATGTAGCCGTCGGAGCTCACGATCACGCCCGAGCCGAGGCTGGTCGCGCGCCGCGCCTCGTCCGGCGCTTGATCGCCGAAGAAGCGCCGGAACAGCGGATCGTCCAGCAGCGGATGGCGCGGCACGCGCACCTCCTTGGAGGTGAACACGTTCACCACCGAGGGCGTGGCGTGCTCGACCGCGTCGTGCAGCGACTCGGTGCGTGCGCCGGACGCTACCGCGGGCGGCGGGGCGGCGGACTGCAGCAGCGCGATCGGCGGCCGCGGCAGCGCGCGCGACGGCAGCCACTCGGGGTGGAAGGTCGAGACCACGAACAGCACCGCCACGGCGACGGTCGCCGCTTGCGCAAAGATCAGCCAGAGCCGGTGCATGGCTCGTTCAGCCTACCATAGCGCACGCACAGATCGACCTCGATGCGGTCTAGCCCCCGAACTTATGAGGGGTAAAAACGTCAGAGTATTGAAACGCTTAGCCCCCGAACCTTGGACTTCGCGGCGGTGCGTCGCTATAATCCCCCGCTGCTCCGGATTCCCGCCATCTCGCATCCAGGTTCTATCTCCATGAGTGATAGCAAGAAACCCGATAAAACGCGGCGCAACCTTGTGGTTGCCACTTCAATGATGGGCGGCGCGGCGACGGTCGGCGCCGCAGTGCCATTTGTCGCCAGCATGCTGCCTTCGGAAGCCGCGAAGGCGGCGGGCGCACCGGTAGAGGCCGACATCTCCACTTTGAAGCCCGGCGAGTTGCGCACCATCGCGTGGCGCCGCCAGCCGGTGTGGGTGTTCAGGCGCACGCCGGCGCAGCTGCAGGACATCAAGAAGGACGACGGTGTGGTCGCGGACCCCAATTCCGAGGTTCCACATCAGCCCGACTACGCGAAGAACGAGTACCGTTCCAGAAAACCGGACTTGGCGGTGATCATCGGCGTATGCACCCACCTCGGGTGCACGCCCGAGAAGAAGGCGGCGAGCGACACGGCCGAAATGGGGGCGGCGTGGAACGGCGGTTTCTACTGCCCCTGCCACGGATCACTGTACGACTTCGCGGGGCGCGTCTACAAGGGCGTGCCGGCGCCGACCAATCTTTGGATTCCGCGCTACATGCATCTCTCGCAAGACAGGATTGTCATCGGTAAAGACGAAAAAGGGGAGGCGTAAGCGATGGCTTCTCGGGCGAGTGCACTGTGGCAATGGATCGATTCGCGCATGCCGACGCTCGGCCAGGAGTACCGCAAGCATCTGAGCGAGTACTACGCGCCGAAGAACTTCAACTTCTGGTACTACTTCGGCTCGCTGGCGCTGCTGGTGCTGGTGATCCAGATCGTATCGGGCATCTTTCTGACCATGAACTACAAGCCCGATGCGGCGCTTGCATTCGGCTCGGTCGAGTACATCATGCGCGACGTGCCGGGGGGCTGGATCATCCGCTACATCCACTCGACCGGGGCGTCGGCGTTCTTTATCGTCGTGTATCTGCACATGTTCCGGGGCCTGCTCTACGGCTCGCACCGCGCGCCGCGCGAGCTGGTGTGGATCTTCGGCATGCTGATCTACCTGTGCCTGATGGGCGAGGCGTTCATGGGCTACCTGCTGCCCTGGGGCCAGATGTCGTACTGGG
>DAHVFK010000256.1 GCA_027317055.1 Betaproteobacteria bacterium
GGTTACGCCGCGCTGCGCTCGCTGTCCAGCCCGTGCGCACGCTTCGCTCAGAGCGGAGCGATCAGCTCCGGGTCGTCGTTCCTGGCCGAGTTGATTTTGGTGCTCACCGCGTAGTGGGCGAAATTCGACTGGGCGAGTTTTACCATTCCGTCCACGTCTTCGGGCTGGTCGACGTCCGTTCGCACCCAGCGCACCAGCAGCTCGTCGGGCAGCACGACCGGCATGCGGTCGTGCACTTCGGCCACCGGCGCGGCGGCCGCGCGGGTGAGGATGGCGCAGGTGAGCTGCGCCGACGGCGAAGTCTCCAGCAGCGCGGCAAAGCACACCGGCTTGCGGTCGCGGCGAAAGATGTAGTGCGGCTGCTTGTAGGCCCTGATCTCGCCGCTCGCCGGATCGGTCCGCTGCGCGGCCTGCCACTCGTACCAGCCCTCGGCGGGGATCAGGCAGCGCGAATGGCGCCAGGCGTGGCGCCACATCGGCTTGGCCGCGGCTTCCTCGGCGCGCGCATTGATCGAGTACGACGGCGGCTTGTCCTGCTTCCACCACGAGGGGATCAGTCCCCAGCGCGCCTCGGCCAGCTCGAGCCCGCCCGCGCCGCCTGCGACCAGGATCGGGATCTCGGTCGTCGGCAGCACGTTGAAGCGCCGCCCGAACGGGTTGCTGTTGCCGCGCCCGACCTGCCAGGCGCGCTCGATCGCCGCGCGCTCGGGGCTGACGTATCGTCCGCACATGGCCCTGCATCATAATGGAGGTGCGATGAGACTGGTCCCGCCGCGCGTCGTTCCGCCCGCGAAGCCGCTCGGGCGCCTGGCGTTCGCCGCGCGCTTCGTGCGCAACCCGCTCGAGGTGGTGCCGCGCGAGGCCTACGAGGCGGATTTCTTCCGCGCCGAAGAGGGCGCCGCGCGCGCCTGGGTGATGGGGCCGGCGCTGCTCAAGCAGGTCCTGCTCGACGAGCGCGAGAAGTTCCACAAGCTGACCCAGATCCGGCTGCTCTCGCCGCTGCTCGGGCACGGCCTGCTCACCAGCGAGGGCGCCGAGTGGAAGTGGCAGCGCCAGGCCTGCGCGCCGATGTTCCGCCACCACGACCTGCTCGGCTTCGTGCCGGTGTTCGTGCGCGCCGCGCAGGGCCTGCTCGCGCGCTGGCGCACGCCGCCGCGATCGGTGCAGCAGGTCGATCGCGACATCACGCGCGCCACCTTCGAGGTCATCTCGGCCACGCTGCTGCCCTCGGCCGACGCCACCATCGGCCCGGTGCTCGAGCAGTCGATCGCGACCTTCCAGCGCTCGGGCGGCTGGGCCCAGCTCTACGCGTCGGTGCGCGCGCCGCACTGGCTGCCGCGCCCGGGCATCTCTGCGGGGCGGCGCGCGGTGGTCGCGCTGCGCGCGGCGGTCGCGGCGCTGATCCGCGAGCGGCGCGCGGGCGGCGGCCCGGACGACCTGATGCAGCGCCTGATGGTCGCGCGCGACCCCGAGAGCGGCCAGGCGATGGACGACGCGCGCCTGATCGACAACCTGCTCACCTTCTACCTCGCCGGGCACGAGACCACGGCGCGCGCGCTGTGCTGGACGCTGTACCTGCTGTCGCGCTCGCCCGAGTGGAGCGCCGCGCTCGGGGAGGAGGTCGCGCGCGTCGCGGGCGGTGAGCCGGTGGCGGCGGCGCACATCGAGCGCCTGGTGCTGGTGCAGCAGGTGCTGAAGGAATCGATGCGCCTCTATCCCCCGGTGCCGATGATGAGCCGCCAGGCGGTCGCCGACACCACGCTCGGCGGGCACGCGATCCGCGCCGGCAGCTCGGTGATCATCCCGATCTACGCCATCCAGCGCCACGCCGCGCGCTGGGAAGATCCGCACGCCTTCGATCCGGCGCGCTTCGCCCCCGAGCGCGAAGCCGCGCTCGGGCGCTACCAGTACCTGCCGTTCGGCGCCGGGCCGCGCATCTGCATCGGCATGGCGTTCGCCATGATCGAGGCCACCGCGATCCTGGCCGCGCTGCTGCAGCAGGCGCGCTTTTCCCCCGCGCCGGGCCCCGAGCCGTATCCGCTCGCGCGCGTCACCCTGCTTCCCCGCGGCGGACTGTCTTTGCGGGTTTCATTCAAGTAGAACTACTTGAATAATCGGGGTCAGAGTCGATTTATTTCGCCCGCCAGCCGCCGTCGACCACCAGCGCGTGGCCGCTGACGTACTTGGCGTCGTCCGACGACAGAAAGGCGACTGCCGCGGCGACGTCCTCCGGCGTGCCGCGCACGCCCGCGGGCACCAGCGCACGCACCTGCTCGTCGCTCACCGCGACGCCGCGCCCGCTCATATCGGGCACGCCGGGCCCGAGGATCGACTGCGAGTGCGCGCGCAGGCCGGTCGGGATTGCGCCCGGGCAGACGCAGTTCACGCCGATGCCGCGCGCGGCGTAGCGCACCGCCATCTGGCGCGTGAGCCCGACCACGCCGTGCTTCGCGGCGATGTAGGCCGCGCCGCCGCCGGTGCCGTTCAGGCCCGCGACCGAGGCCATGTTGACGATCCGGCCGCGCCCGCGCGGCAGCATCTCCGCCAGCGCGCGCTTGCAGCCGAGGAAGGTTCCGGTGAGGTCGATCTCGAGCACGCGGCGCCAGAGCGACTCGTCCATGTCGTCGACGTCGAAGTAGCCGTCGAGCACGCCCGCGTTATTGACCATGATCTCGAGCGGCCCGAGCGCGAGGACCGCCTTCGTGAGCGCGGCGTCGAGCTCGGCCGCGCGGCTCACGTCCGCGCCATAGCCTTCGGCGCGCCCGCCGGCCGCGGCGATGCGCTTCGCGGTGTCGCGCGCTGCGGCGAGGTCGATGTCGATCGCCGCCACCGCGGCGCCCTCGGCCGCGAGCCGCTCGGCGATCGCCCGCCCCAGTCCCGATCCGGCCCCGGTCACGGCGGCCATTCGCTTGTCGAGTTTCATTCTTTCTCCTCCAGATAAACGGGGTCAGAGTCGATTTAACCCGAATTCGCTTGCCGTGCGTTTAAGCTCTTACCCACTACGCAAAGGAGTTCGCATGCGACCCATCCTGACATTGTGCCTGCTCGCCTTCCCGCTCGCCGCCGCGGCCGCGGGCGACGCGCTCACCATCTACAGCTCGGCGCAGCCGGGCGCGATCCGGCCCGAGCAGTACCGCGACGGCGGCGGCGGCGCGGTGCCGGGCTACGCGGTGGTGCGCCACCTGCGCGAGCTCGCGCTCGAGCGGGGGCAGAACACCGTTCGCTTTTCCGACGTCGCGGCGCTGATCGATCCGACCACGGTGAGCTTCGAGTCGCTCACCGACCCCAGGGGCACGCGCGTGATCGAGCAGAATTTCCAGTTCGACCTGGTCAACACGCAGAAGCTGCTCGAGAAATACATCGACCGCACGATCAGCGTCGACCAGGTGCGCGGCAGCGGCGTCGAGACCTTCCGCGGCACGCTGCTCTCGACCGCCGGCGGCTACGTGCTGCGGCGCGAGGACGGCAGCGTGCAGCTGCTGTCGAGCAGCGCCGGGGTGCACCTGCCCGAGCTGCCGGGCGGGCTGATCACGCGCCCGACCCTGGTATGGGACATCGCCGCGGCGCGCGGCGGCAAGCAGCGCACGCGCGTGTCGTACCAGACCGGCGGCATCACCTGGTGGGCCGACTACAACCTGGCCTACGCCGAGGGCGCGAACGCCAACGCCTGCACGCTCGACGTCGGCGCCTGGGTCAGCATCCTCAACCGCTCGGGCGCGGGCTACGACGAGGCCAAGCTCAAGCTGGTCGCGGGCGACGTGCAGCGCGCGCAGCCGCCGGGCTACGCGACGGGCGTCATGGCCGCGCGCGTGATGGAGAAGTCGGACCGGGTACGCGGCTTCGAGGAGAAGGCATTCTTCGAGTACCACCTTTACACGCTGGGCCGTCCCACCACGCTTCCCGACCGCTCGACCAAGCAGATCGAGCT
Organism: Betaproteobacteria bacterium; assembly: GCA_027317055.1. Lineage (GTDB taxonomy): Bacteria > Pseudomonadota > Gammaproteobacteria > Burkholderiales > SG8-39 > DAHVFK01. Next base: position 3,929 of record DAHVFK010000256.1, read on the forward strand.
GTTCCCGGTCGCGCGCGGCGTTCCGTGCGAGAAAAAGCTCGTCTATTACGGCCTCGCGCCCGGCTGGCGCGGCGTCAGTCCGAGCCCGATCACCGACCGCATCTACGGCCTGCAGACCAACAAGAAAGTCGACGTCTACCTCTCGTTCATGAACTCGAAGCACAACAACATGGGCATGCCCCTGCCCGCGGGCCGGGTGCGGGTGTCGAAGGCGGACGACGCCGACGGCACGCTGGAATTCATCGGCGAGGACAGCATCGACCACACCCCCAAGGACGAGCGGGTGCTGATCAAGCTCGGCTCGGCCTTCGACGTGGTCGGCGAGCGCAAGCAGCTCGCGTTCAGGGTCGACACTTCGCGCCGCACCATGAGCGAGCAGATCGAAGTGCGCCTGCGCAACCACAAGGACCAGGCGGTCACGGTCGAGGTGAAGGAGAACCTCTACCGCTGGGTCAACTGGGAGATCACCCAGAAGACGCACGCCTACCGCAAGGAGGACGCGCGCACCGTCGTCTTCCCCTTGCGCGTGCCCGCGAACGGCGAGCAGGTGCTGCGCTACACGGTCGATTACAGCTGGTAAAAATCGGGGTCAGACCACGATTTCATGAATCGCGAAATCGTGGTCTGACCCCGTTTTTGCGGTGCAGCATCCGGCCGGGTTTGGGCCAAGTTCGCTCGCGCCGTTGTCGGCATCATTTGGACGGGCGACAATGCTGACGTAAGCTAGCACTCCAAATCAATCAGGGAGGGGAAGTATGAAATCGATTACGCGCACACTCAGGCGCTCGCTGTGCATCGGGGCGGGCTCGCTCGCGCTGCTGCTGGCGGGATGCGGCAGCATGCCGTCGTGGATGGGCGGCGGCCAGGCCGTGCATGTCGATCTGGGCGGCGGGCAGGAAGTCCCGGCGGTCGAGGTCAACGGCACCGGCAGCGGCAGCATCACGGTCGCCTCCGACGGCTCGGTGAGCGGCAGCGTCACCACCAACGACGTCGCCGGCATCGCGGCCCATATCCACCAGGGCGGGATCGGCAGCAACGGCCCGGTGATCATTCCGCTCAAGCAGACCGCGCCCAACGTCTGGAGCGTCCCCGCGGGCGCCAAGCTGAATGCGGCGCAGATGGCGGCCTACAAGAAGGGCGACCTGTACGTGAACGTTCACACCGCCACCCACCGCGGCGGCGAGGTGCGCGCTCAGATCATCCCCTGAGCGCAACGCTTCCAGAAACGGTAGAGGTCGAAACCGCCGCGCGGCCCGACGCGGCGGTGATCTGGCTGCACGGCCTCGGCGCCGACGGCCACGACTTCGAGCCGCTGGTGCCGATGCTCGGGCTGCCGCGCCGCCTCGCGCTGCGGTTCGTTTTCCCGCATGCGCCCGAGCGCCCGGTGACGATCAACATGGGCGTGCGCATGCGCGCCTGGTACGACATCGTGCAGCTC
>DAHVFK010000257.1 GCA_027317055.1 Betaproteobacteria bacterium
GTCCACGGGCTGAGGTGTCGCGCGCGCGATGACGACGTACCGCTTCACTCAGGTCAACGTCTTCTCGGCCGACCCGCTGGGCGGCAACCCGCTCGCGGTGGTGCACGCCGCGGCGGGAGTGAGCGAGGCGCGCATGGCCGCGCTCGCGCGCTGGACCAATCTGTCGGAGACGACCTTCCTGCTGCCGCCGGCCGATCCCGCGGCGGACTACCGCGTGCGCATCTTCACCCCGTCGGGCGAGCTGCCCTTCGCCGGGCACCCGACGCTAGGCTCGTGCCACGCCTGGCTCGCCGCGGGCGGAAAGCCGCGCCAGCCGGGTCTGGTGGTGCAGCAGTGCGGCGCGGGCCTGGTCCGCGTGCGAAGCGACGGCCCGCGCCTGGAATTCGCCGCGCCGCCGGTGAGCCGCAGCGGCCCGCTAGAGCCCGAGGTGCTGGCGAAAATCGCGGGCGCGCTCGCCCTGGCGCCATCGGACATCGCGCAGCACCAATGGGTCGACAACGGCCCGGGCTGGTGCGCGGTGATGCTGCGCTCGGCGCGCCAGGTGATTGCGCTCAAGCCCGACTGGGCCGCGCTCGACCCGCTCAAGCTGGGCGTGGTCGGTCCGCACACGGCCGGCGGCGACGCCGCCTTCGAGGTGCGGGCGTTCATCGGCGGCGGCGGGTACGAAGATCCGGTTACTGGCAGCCTCAATGCCAGCCTCGCGCAGTGGCTCTTCGGCGCGGGACTCGCCAAGTCTTCCTATGTCGCGAGCCAGGGTAGCGCGCTGCAGCGTGCGGGCCGCGTCCATCTGCGCCGCGACGGGGAAGAAGTCTGGGTCGGCGGCGATGTCGTCGACGTCTTTCGCGGCGAGATAAGTCTCTAGATGAAACCGAACGCGACTCGACCGCAGGCGCGGTTTTCGCATCGCGTATCCTAGCCGGCATGGAAACGAAGAACCTCGTCGCGCTGCTGGCCGCCTCGTGGATGTTCGCGGCAGGCGTCTGGGTGGTGCGGTCTTTCCGCCGCGGCGGGGCGCTGGCCGATGCCCTGGCGGCGCGGCATCCGGAGGCGTACGCGAAACTGGGGGCCCCGCGCCCCGCCTACTTCGACAGCGTTCGGCGCCATAGAGGGTTCCTGTTCGTCGTGCGGCATGAGTATCGAGCTCTCGACGATCCCCTCCTCGCAGGCCAGTTCGAGCAGTATCGGCGCGGGGAGCGGCGAGGCCTGATGGCGGTGATCCTGAGTCTGTTTGCGGTCTGCCTCGTGATCTGGTGGCTGCGCCACGGGGCGGCGGCCTAGTAATGATCGCCGCAAACGAAGCGCTGGAGCGGCTGCGCCAGGGCAACTGCCGTTTCGTCTCGGACCGGCGCGGCGAGGGCGCCGGCGGCGCGCGCCCGATCGAGCTGGCCGCGGGCCAGGAGCCGTTCGCGATCGTGCTGGGCTGCTCGGACTCGCGCGTGCCGGCGGAGATCGTGTTCGACCAGGGCCTGGGCGACCTGTTCGTGATCCGGGTCGCGGGCAACATCGTCGCGCCGTCGCAGGTCGGCAGCGTCGAGTTCGCCGCGGAGCGCTTCGGCACCCGGCTGGTGGTGGTGCTGGGCCACTCCAACTGCGGCGCGATCCTCGCCACGCTGGAGCAGCTCGGGCGTCCGGGCGGGAGCCAGTCGCCCAACCTGCGCTCGATCGTCGACCGGGTGCGGCCGTCGGTCGCGGGGCTGCTCGCCACCGAGCTGCGGCGCGACCCCGAGGCGCTGGTGCACGAGGCGGTGCGGGCCAACATCCGCGCCTCGGCCGACCACCTGCGCCACGGCTCGCGCATCCTCGAGCAGCTGATCCAGTCCGACGGTCTGCTGGTGGTGGGCGCCGAGTATTCTCTCGAGACCGGTGTGGTAGATTTCTTCGACGGTCTGCCTTAGCCCTCCGACGGAGTCGCGATGAACCCGGAAAAGATCAAGGTGGTGATGGAAAACGGCCAGTCGATCGAGGTGGTCGTGTTCAGCAAGCGCGCCGACGCGATAGAGGTGGTGCTGGGCGAGGGCATCAACAACATCAAGTGCACGCTCACGCCCACACGCAACGGCCTGGCCTACGCCGGCAGCGTGATGGGGCGCGAGCTGGTCTACCAGCGCAGCCGCGAGCAGGTCCAGGCCGACATCGACCGGCTCAACCCGTCATTGCGCAAGCCCAGGGCGCGCTGACGGTCCGATGCGTGTGCGCGAAGTGCGGCCGGCCGAGCGCGAGGCGCTGCTCGCGATCGTCAACGACGCGGCGCAGGCCTATCGCGGCGTGATTCCCGCCGACCGCTGGCATGAGCCCTACATGCCGCGCGAGGAGCTCGAAGCCGAGATCGCCGCCGGGGTCGAGTTCTGGGGCGCGGACGAAGGCGGGCGCCTGCTCGGGGTGATGGGAATCCAGGACCGGGGCGAGGTCGCGCTGGTGCGCCATGCCTACGTCGCGAGCGACGCGCAGCGCAAGGGCGTCGGGCGCACGCTGCTCGTCCACGTGCAGGGCCTGGCGAACAAGCCGCTGCTGGTCGGCACCTGGGCGGCCGCCGAATGGGCGATCGCGTTCTACCGCCGCAACGGCTACACGCTCGTCGCGGGCGAGCAGAAGGACGCGCTGCTGCGCAAGTACTGGTCGATCCCCGAGCGCCAGATCGAAACCTCGGTCGTGCTCGCCGACCAGCGCTACCCGGTGCCGCCCGCGCGCTAGCCTTTTTTGCCGCCCACCAGCAGCAGCAGGCCGCCGATCACGATCGCGCCCACGCCGGCCCAGACCGGCACGTTGACCGTTTCCTTGTCCTTGATCGAAAGCTCGATCGGGCCGACCTTGGCCTGATGAGTCTCCTTGGTGTAGCTGAAACTGCCGTACGCCAGCCCCAGCGCGCCGGCCACGATCAGCACGATTCCCACAATCTTGGCTGCGTTCATTTCAGGTTCTCCTGTTGAAGAAATTGCTGCCGTGACCTGCCGAACGCAATTGTGGCCTCAAAAGAATCAAATGTCTGCCCGCACACAGGGGTTTTGACGCAAATCGAGCCGGGCGACCAACGGGCTGGGTAAACTGCCGTTCGAGATCAATCGAAGGGAGGCCCCAAATGGCTCGTGAGTTGCGGGTCCCCGTGCCGGTTCGATGCGCAGGAGCATGGTTCGCGATGCTGGTAGGCGCGAATCTTCCCGCGACCGCCATTGCGCAAGCGCCATGCCCCGGAATTCACGTCAAGATTCTGAATATCAGAAACAGCATCGGAACGGTGGCTTGCGCGTTGTTCGAATCGCCGGAGGGCTTCCCCACGGAGTTTTTGCTCGCGGCGACGAACGTCATGGTGATCAAGATCCGCAAGAGCCAGGCGCGGTGCGACTTCGAGGGCATCCCGCCGGGCACGTACGCGATGGCCGTCATTCATGACGAGAATATGAACCGCAAGCTCGATGCCAACTGGCTGGGCATCCCCACCGAAGGCTACGGTTTCTCGAACAACGCCACCGGCGCGCTCGGCCCGCCTGCGTTCTCCGCCGCGAGCTTTCGCTACGACGGGCAGAACGTGGAGCTGACGATGCGCCTCAAATACTGAAAGTTCGACGCGTGGGCGCCGCGACGAACAAAAAGATAAGAACAGGAGCAAGGCGGCCGCCGCAGTTAATAAAATTTCCCCTTGACCGGGGTATATGTGCGGAACCAAACATACGGGGAGGTGACGGAGAGTTAAGAACGATCAGGACTTGGGCCCCGCCGTGACGGGGGGAGGGAGGGATTATGTCAATTTCAGGTTTGCTTCAGCCGCGTCCGCGGGCTCAGCCGCTTCCGCAGGCGCGCAACGCATACGAGGAGCGCGGGCCTGCCGCGGCCGCACGGCACCGGCCCGGCCGGAACTGCATTCTTGCGGCACTGCCGGCGAGCGACTACGAGCGCCTGCTGCCCGCTCTGGAGCCCGTTCGCCTGCCGCTGGGTTTGTCCATTCACGCTCCCGGCCAGCTGGAAAGAGATCTGTATTTCCTCACCGATGGCGTGGTTTCGTGCTACGAACTGACGGCGCACGGCGAGTCGGCGGAATTCGCGCTCTCGGGCAGGGAAGGCGTGATCGGCATCGCATCGTTCCTGGGCGGCGAAAGTACGCCGAACCGGGCCGTGGTGGTGAGCGCCGGCTACGCCTATCGGCTGGCGGCGGACCGGGTGCGGGATGAATTCCGCTACGGCCACCCGCTGTCTCGGTTGCTTCTGCGCTACACCCAGGCGCTGATCACGCAGACCGGGCAGATCGCGGTGTGCAACCGGCACCATTCCCTGGAGCAGCAGCTTTGCCGCTGGATCCTGTCGTGCCTGGACCGGGTGCCCACGCGCGAGGGAGTATGAGCGTCTGCTCGGCCAGGGCGGCCGCGTGGGAGTTCGCCCGACCTCGATTGGAGGCTGATCGCGGGCGGCGCGCTTAGAGCGCGGCGCGCCGCGGCGCGCCCGAGCCCTTGATCTGGGTGCGGTGCATGACGCGCCGCGCGGACGGGTCGAAGGCGTCGCGCCGGTGCATGGTGGTGCGGTTGTCCCACAGCACCAGGTCGCCCAGGGCCCACCTGTGGCGGTAGACCGAGGTCTCGACGTAGGTCCACAGCTCGTCGAGCAGGCGCTCGGAGTCCTCCAGCGGCAGGCCGATCACGTAGGCGTTGCGCCGCCGCCCGAGGTAGAGCGCGCGCGCACCCGACTCGGGATGCTCGATCATCGCCGGGTGCGGGGTGCCGGGCGAGTTGCGCGGGTCGTCCGACGCGCTGAGCCCCTTGCGCAGGGTGCCGCCCGAGTCGTAGGTGCCGTCGTGCTTGATGTCGAGCTTTGCCACGCGCGCGGCGAGCGCGCGCGGCAGCTTGGCCAGCGCGGCCTTCATGCCGGCGAAGCAGGTGTCGCCGCCGGCCGGCGGGATCTCGAGCGAGTACAGCATCGAGGCGTCGGGCGGCAGCGGGGCGTAGCTCATGTCGGTGTGCCACCGGGCCTCACCGTCGCCGAGTGCGCCGATCGGCTCGCCGCTCGCGTCGCGCACGTTCGAGACCACGTACACGTCCGGGTAGCCGGGCGGCGACTTGCGCCCCGCGCCCTGGTTGGGCGGCGGGTCGAGCGCGCCGAAGTGGCGCGAGAAGGCGAGCAGGTGGTCGTCGGTCAGGCGCTGGTTGCGGAACACCAGCACGTCGTGCCGGTACCAGGCCTGCTTGATGGCCTCGATCTGGGCTGCGCCTGCCTGCGCCAGGTCGACGCCGCGCACCTCGGCCCCGACCGTAGCGGTGGGAACGACTTCGAGCGGGCGCCGGGCGGCCGAAGCGGGCATGGCGGCTAGTTTATAATCAACCGCCGCGTTTTGCCCACCCCTCCCCCGTGACTATCGTCGTCCACCACCTGAAC
>DAHVFK010000258.1 GCA_027317055.1 Betaproteobacteria bacterium
GGCCGATACCGTAGATCGACATCAGCACCAGCCCCAGAAGCATCAGGTGCGCGTGCGCGCGCACGGCGTCTCCGGGTACGAGCTGCGGCGCGGCGAGGCGCGCGAGCGCGAGCAGCCCGCCGGCGAGGCCGTAGACGAGCGCGAGCGCGACGAACAGGCGGTTGCGCGGATGCACGCACTCAGGTTAGCCCCCGAGGCGTGGCTTTCTTTGCCTCAAATCAAGAAAAACGCGTCAGGTCCCGGCGCATCAGCTCGCCAATGTGCCCTATGCTGAGGTCGGCCGCCGGGTAGCGCTCGGTGTTCTGCGGATCGTTGGCGTAGTGCCCCTGGCGCGCGAATACTGTGGTGACGCGCTCGCCCCAGGCCTGCTTGATCGCGGCAAGGATGCGCAGCTTGTCGTCCACCATCACGTAGCGCCGGGCCGGGAACAGCCGCTCGACGTCGGCCAGCATCTGCTCCTTGTGGACGTAGATCAGCACCCGTCCGTCCACCGCGTCCCACAGTCCCGAGCGCACCACCTTGCGCGGCTGGAAAACGGCGTCGCCGTCCGACAGGATCACCGCTCGCGCCGTGCGATTGGCGTGCTGCAGCACCGCGAGCGCGTCCGGATAGAGCCGCTCGGCGAACGGGTAGTCCACCAGCCAGCCCGACAGCGCCAGCACGCGCGGGTCGTGCGGGCGCTCGAGCCGGTACCGCTCCAGCGCGCCGAGGTAGTCGACGTAGCCGAGCTCTGTGCGCAGCTGCTCGAGGATGTCCCAGTAGCGGTCGCGCGCCGCGTCGCCGAACTCGCGCGCCAGGTGCGCGCGCAGATCCTGCTGCACCCTGTCGTTGTCGAGCAGCGTGTTGTCGACGTCGAGCAGTACGACCAGCTCGTCACCGCCGCCGCTCACTCGTGCCGGCCTCCGGCGGGCTTCTCGAGGTGGCCGCCGAATTCGTAGCGCATCGCCGACAGCAGCCTGTCGGCGTACTCGCTGTGCCCGCGCGAGGCGAAGCGCGCGAACAGCGCGGCGCTGATCACCGGTGCGGGTACGCCTTCGTCGACCGCGGCCTGCACGGTCCAGCGCCCTTCGCCCGAGTCCGAGACGCGGCCGCCGAACTTGGCCAGCGCGGGGTCGGCGCGCAGCGCGCTCGCGGACAGGTCGAGCAGCCACGATCCGATCACGCTGCCGCGACGCCACACCTCGGCCACGCGCGCCACGTCAATCTCGTAGCGGTAGCGCTCCGGATGGCGCAGCGGCGTGGTCTCGGCGTCGACCTCGCCCCGGTGCTTGCCGACGGCGGCGCCGTGCAGGATGTTGAAGCCCTCGGCGTAGGCCGCCATGACCCCGTATTCGATCCCGTTGTGCACCATCTTGACGAAGTGGCCCGCGCCGTTGGGCCCGCAGTGCAGGTAGCCATTCTCCTCGGGCAGGGGTACCCCCTCGCGCCCCGGGGTGCGCGCGGCGGATTCGACCCCTGGCGCGAGCGCGCGAAAGACCGGCTCGAGCCGCGCCACCACCTCGTTCTCGCCTCCGATCATGAGGCAGTAGCCGCGCTCCATGCCCCACACCCCGCCGCTCACGCCGACGTCGACGTAGTGCAGCTTCTTCTGCCCAAGCGCGGCGGCGCGGCGCAGGTCGTCGTGATAGTAGGAGTTGCCGCCGTCGATCACACAGTCTCCGGGCTCGAGCAGCGGCGTGAGCTGCTCCAGCACCGCGTCGACCGCTGCGGCAGGCACCATCAGCCACACCGCGCGCGGCTTAGCCAGGCGGGCGACGAAGTCTTTCAGCGCCGTGGTGCCGCGCGCGCCGGCCTTCTCGAGCGGGCGCACCGCGTCGGCGTGCGTGTCGTACACCACGAGCTCGTGGCCCGCCTTGAGCAAGCGCCGCACCATGTTGGCGCCCATGCGTCCCAAACCAATCATTCCGAGCTGCATGTCTGTTCTCCTGGGTGAATGCGAACGTCCGCGCGCAGTGGGCTCAGCCCGTCTGCATCTGCCGCAGGCCGTAGATCGCCGCGCCGAGCAGCGCCGCGCGCGTCGCGATTACATGTACCGGTATGCCCTCAAGCATCTGCGCGAAGCGCCCCTTGTTGACGAAGGCTTGCGCGAAGACGCCGTCCTCGAGCTGAGGCAGGAGGCGCGGCGCAATGCCGCCGCCGATGTACACGCCGCCGGTGGCGAGCACCTTGAGCGCCAGGTTGCCCGCCTCGGCGCCGAGGATCGAGACGAAGCTGTGCAGCGTCAGCCTGCACAGTGCATCGCCTGCAGGTTCGCGCAGTGCGGCCTGCACGATGAGCGGGGTGCGATCGGACGCCTTTGCCAGCTCGGCGGCGAGCGCGGGCGACTCCGCCGCGCGTCCCGAATCGCGCAGGAAGTCGTAGATGTTGGGCAAGCCCATGCCCGAGCACACCCGCTCGTAACCCACGCGCGCGTGGCTCACGCGCAGGTAGCGCAGCAGCTCCATTTGCAGCTCGTCGCCCGGCGCGAAATCCGCGTGCCCGCCCTCGGAGGCACAGGCGACGTATGCGCTGCCGCTCCAGACCAGGAAGGCCTCGCCCAATCCGGTGCCCGGCGCGATCACCGCCATCGCTCCGCGCGGCTGCGCGTGGCCGGGCTTGACGGTGCGCAGCTCGTCCGCATGCAGGTTCGGCACCGCGTGCGCGATCGCCTGCAGGTCGTTGAGCAGCGTCGCGCTGCCGAGGCCGAGCCTGGCGCACAGCGCCCGCTCTTCCACCACCCAGGGCAGGTTGGTCAACTGTGCCCGGCCGTCGATCACCGGACCGGCGACGTCGAAGCACGCTGCGCGCGCCTTTGCGCGATGGGGGCCGAGGAACTCCTCGACCATGCTTTCGAGGCCGTCGTAGCGCGCGCTCACGAACTCCGCTTCCGCCACTGGCCGCCGCGGGCCCCGCTCGGCGTCGTACAGCGCGAGCAGTGTCTTGGTGCCGCCGATGTCTCCCGCGATCAGCATCTGGCCTGATTCTAGGCCAAGCGGCTTAAGCTGCCCTTAGGGCGCCGCTCGCGAAGGCGACGAGCAGGTAGCGCGCCAGACGCCCGGTGGCCATGAACGCCAGCGCGGCGAGCCAGTTCACCCGCAGCCAGCCGGCGGCGAGGCACAGCGCGTCGCCCACCAGCGGCAGGAAGGCGAAGAAGGTCGCCGGGCTGCCGTAGCGCTCGATCCGGCGCAGCGCGCGCGCGTCGACCCGGTGGCGCGTGCGCTCGGGCACCAGACGCCCGAGCGCGTAGGTGGTCATGCCGCCCGCGGTGTTGCCCAGCGTCGCGAGCGCGATCGCGAGTGCGGCGTGCTCGGGATAGAGGCTGAGGTAGCCGAACAGCACCGCCTCGGACGACAGCGGCACCAGCGTCGCGGCGATGAAGCTGGCGGCGAACAGGCCGGCGAGGCCTCCTTCTGGCGAGAGGAGCGCGTGCAGGGTGTGCTAGTCTTTTCGGCGTGAAACGAAACGATTATCTGGAACGCATCCTCAAGGCGCGAGTGTACGACGTGGCGATCGAATCGCCGCTCGAGCGCGCGCCCGGACTGTCCAAGCGGCTGCGAAATACGCTCTTGCTCAAGCGCGAGGACCTGCAGCCGGTATTCTCGTTCAAGCTGCGCGGCGCCTACAACAAGATGGCGAACCTGGCGCCGGCGAAGCTGAAGAAGGGCGTCATCGCCGCCAGCGCCGGCAACCACGCACAGGGGGTGGCGCTCGCTGCGCAGAGGCTGGGCTGCCGCGCTGTGATCGTGATGCCGGTGACCACGCCGCGGATCAAGGTCGAAGCGGTGGCGGCGCGCGGGGCGGAGGTCGTGCTGCGCGGCGATTCGTATTCGGACGCGTACGCCTACGCGATGCAGATCAAGCGCCGCCGCGGCCTCACTTTCGTCCACCCTTACGACGATCCCGACGTCATCGCCGGGCAGGGAACGATCGGGATGGAGATTGCGCGCCAGCACGCCGGGCCGATCGACGCCGTGTTCGTCGCGGTCGGGGGCGGCGGGCTGATCGCGGGCATCGCCGCCTATCTCAAGCGCCTGCGCCCGCAGATCAGGATCGTCGGCGTCGAGCCGGTCGACGCGGACGCGATGGCGCGCTCGCTCAAGGCCGGCCGGCGCGTGGTGCTCGACCAGGTCGGCCTGTTCGCCGACGGTGTCGCGGTCAAGCAGGTCGGCAAGGAAACTTTCCGCCTGGCGCGCGAGCTGGTCGACGAGATGGTGCTGGTCGATACCGATGAGATGTGCGCCGCGATCAAGGACGTGTTCGAGGACACGCGCGTGGTGCTCGAGCCGGCGGGCGCGCTCGCGATCGCCGGGGCCAAGGCCTGGGTCGCGAAGCGCGGGGCACGCGGCAAGACGCTGGTCGCGGTGGCCTGCGGCGCGAACACCAACTTCGATCGCCTGCGCTTCATCGCGGAGCAGGCCGAGCTGGGCGAGCACCGCGAGGCGATCCTCGCGGTCACCATTCCGGAGCGCCCGGGGAGCTTCAAGAAGTTCTGCGCCACGCTGGGGGCGAAAAACATCACCGAGTTCAACTACCGCATCGCCGAATCGCGCGAGGCGCACATCTTCGTCGGCATCGAGACCGCCAACCAGGCGCAAACCGCGAAGATCGTGCGCAACCTCGAGCGCCACAGTCTGCGCACGCTCGATCTGTCGGACAACGAGATGGCAAAGACCCACCTGCGCCATATGGTCGGCGGGCGCGCGCCGTGGTCGGGCGACCGGCGCGCGGCGCGCGCGGCGAACGAGCTGCTGTACCGGTTCGAGTTCCCCGAGCGGCCAGGGGCGCTGATGCGGTTTCTCGACAACATGCGCGGCGACTGGAATATCAGCCTGTTCCACTATCGCAACCAGGGCGCCGACTACGGCCGCGTGCTGGTGGGGATCCAGGTGCCGCCGCACGAGATGCGCGAGTTCGGCCAGTTTCTCGCCAAGCTCGGTTACCCCTTCGTCGAGGAAACCCGCAACCCGGCCTACCGGCTGTTCCTCAGCTGACCTTGCCGAAGTAGTCCGGCGCGATCTCGCCCGCGTAGCATACCGGCGACGCGAGCGCGCTCGGCTCGCCGGCCGGCGGCGCGCCGAGGAACACCAGCCCCGGGGGGTCGCGCCGATAGACCCCGCGTTCGGTGACCACGTAATCGAGCGGGATGTCCCAGGACTGGGGGTCGATCGTCTCCAGCCTGGCGAGCTCGTAGCTGACGCCGATCGTGGCCGGCTTCTTGGCAAGGCTCGCCAGAGTGCGGTCGAAGAAGCCGCCGCCGTAGCCCAGCCGGTAGCCCTGCGCGTCCCAGCCGTTCATCGGCAGCAGCACCGCGTCGGGCGCGAGCTCAACCGAATCGACCGGGTAAGGGATGCCCATCGCGCCCTCGGCGAG
>DAHVFK010000259.1 GCA_027317055.1 Betaproteobacteria bacterium
GAGGAGATGACGATCCGCAATTTCAGCGAGGACACGCTGACCGCCGAGGTGCTGCGGCGCATCGAGGGCACGCCGAACGCGCGCCTGAAGGAAGTGATGACGAGCCTTGTGACGCACCTGCACGCCTTCGTGCGCGAGGTGCGGCCGACGCCGCAGGAATGGGTCACCGGCATCAAGTTCCTCACCGACACCGGCCACTGGTGCGACGACAAGCGCCAGGAATACATCCTGATGTCGGACACGCTCGGCGTGTCGATGCTGGTGGACTTCATCCACTACGGTAATGATACGAACGCGACCGAGTCGACCGTGCTCGGCCCGTTCTTCGTCGAGGGCGCGCCCGAGATGCCGCTCGGCGCGAACATCGCCAAGCCCGGCACGCCGGGCGAGCCGTGCGAGGTGAGCGGCAGCGTGTCCGGGCTGGACCGCAAGCCGGTCGCCGGCGCGCTGCTGGACGTGTGGGAAGGCGGCGGCGACGGCTTCTACGACGTGCAGAAGAACGAGGGCATGAACCTGCGCGCGCGCTTTCGCGCCGGCGCCGACGGCAGGTTTCACTTTGGCTGCGTCAGGCCGGTGAGCTACCCGGTGCCGCACGACGGGCCGGTGGGCAAGATGCTCGCCGCCACCGGGCGCCACCCGATGCGCCCCGGGCATCTGCACTTCAAAATTCAGGCGCCCGGGTATGAGCCGCTGGTGACGCACCTGTTCGTGCGCGGCGACGAGTTCCTCGATTCCGACGCGGTGTTCGGCGTCAAGGACTCGCTGGTGATCGACTACAAGAAGAATGCAAAGGGCGTTTACGAGGCGAGATACGACTTCGTGCTAAAACCTTCGGGGAGCGGAGAATGACCGTCGAGAAAGACATCACAGCGCTGGAGGACAAGCGCTGCGCCGCCATGATCGCGCGCGACGCCGATGCGCTCGCGGCGATGCTGCATTCATCACCGGGCGGGCGGAGATCGAGGTCGACGTCAACGGTCAGCACAAGTCGCTGCGCTTGCGCTATCTCGACGCCTGGACGCGCATGCCGCAGGGCTGGAAGTTCGTCGCCTGGCAATCGACCGCAATCCCACCGAAGTAGATTCGGCGGGAATTCCTGGAGGCTGACGCGATCCTGACTCGAAAAACGCACGCCGTTTGATCTAGCTTAAAGCGCATCACTGCTGCGCCGCGGAAAATCCCTTCATCCGTAACGGATTCAATCCACTCGAAGGGAGACGATGATGCGACAAGGCAAGTTGGGGACGTTCATCGCGGCGTTCGCGATGGCAGGCGGCGGGCTGCTGCTCGCGCCGGGCAGCGCGCAGGCGGTGCCGAGCTTCGCGCGCCAGACCGGCTTCGCCTGCGAGGCCTGCCACACCGTGTTCCCGGAGCTGACGCCTTTCGGGCGGCGTTTCAAGATGAACGCCTATACGGTGGACAACCTGCCGCAGGTGAGCGGAATGACTCAGAGCAAGGAGCAGTCGCTCGCGCTCAACCAGCTGCCGCCGCTGTCGTTCATGCTGCAGGCGTCCTACACCAGCACCAAGGCGGCCATGCCGGATTCGGTCGTTGCCGGAGCGCTGGCGCAGAACGGCCAGGTGCAGTTCCCGCAACAGGCGAGCCTGTTCTACGCCGGCCGCATCGCACCCAACCTGGGCGCCTTCGTGCAGATGACCTACGACGGCACCGCGGGCACCTTCGGCTGGGACAACACCGACGTCCGCTACGCCAGGATGGCGAACGACAAGTTCCTCTGGGGCGTGAGCGTCAACAACAACCCCACGGTGCAGGACCTGTGGAACACGACCAACGCGTGGCAGTCGCCGTTCGATCAGCGCAGCGCCACCGCGCCGTCGCCGGGCGCATCGACCCTGCTCGGCGGAGGCGCGGCCGACATGGCCGGGGTGACCTTGTACGGTTCCTGGAACGACACGGTCTATGCCGAACTGGGCGGCTACCGCTCCGCGCCTGCGGTCGGCATCCCGCTGGACAGCACCAATACCAACGTGCTGAACGGCTTCGCGCCGTACTGGCGCCTTGCCTATGAGCGCCAGTGGGACCGCAGCTCCTGGGAAGTCGGCGCCTACGGCATGACGGCGAAGATGTTTCCCGGAGGCGGCGTTGCCTTGTCCGGCCCGACCAACAAGCTGAGCGACTGGGCGATCGACTCGCAATACCAGTACATCGGCGACCAGCACCTGTTCTCCGTCATGGGCACTTACCTCAAGGAGAAGCAGACCTGGGACGCGGGCGGCGCGGCCAATCCGAGCAACGACCTCAAGACGCTGAGGGTCGGGGCGAGCTACTACTACCAGCGCAAGTACGGCGCGGCACTGGGCTACTTCTCGACCACCGGAACGCCCGACGCCACCCTCTATGCCTCGGGCACGGCGGTGAAGGGATTCGCCAACAACCTGCCCGACAGCAAGGGCTGGATCGCCGAGCTCGACTGGGTGCCGTACCAGAACACCAAGTTCGCGCTGCAGTACACGATGTACAACAAGTTCAACGGCGGCGACGCCAACTACGACGGGATGGGCAGGAACGCGAAGGACAACAACACGATGTACCTGCTCGGCTGGCTCAACTTCTAGGCAATCGACCATGAAAAAAATCATCGCAATCGCAGTTGGGGCCCTGCTCGCTTCGGGCACGGGCGCGGCGCTGGCGCAACAGGACGCGAAGTCCCTCGCTACCGGCGTGTGCGCGGCCTGCCACGGGCCTGAAGGCCACAGCATCTCGCCCGTATTCCCTCGGCTCGCCGGGCAGCAGGCCGCGTACATCGTGCTTCAGCTCGACGCATTCCGCAGCCACGCGCGCGGCGACCCCAACGCCCAGGCCTACATGTGGGGTATGGCGTCGCAGCTCTCGGACGCGACGATGAAGGCGCTGGGCGACTACTACGCGGCGCAAAAGCCTGCGCACGAGAAGCCCGAGTACCCTGATTTGTTGGCCGAGGGCAAGAAGATCTACACCGAGGGGATCCCGGTGCAGAACGTTCCGGCCTGCGCCAGCTGCCACGGCCCGAAGGCGGAGGGCGCGGGCGCGTTCCCGCGCCTCGCCGGGCAGCACACCGACTACCTGGTCGCCCAGCTGCAGGGCTTCCAGTCGGGGCTGCGCTCGAACGCGCCGATCATGCTCGGCGTGGTCAAAACGCTGAGCCCGGAGCAGATGAAGGCGGCCGCGACCTACGCCGCGTCGCGCTAGCGTGATTATGCGCATCGCGCTTGCGCTGCTGACCTTGCTCTGTCTCGCCGCGCCGGCGGCGCGGGCCGCCGGCGATTCGAGCCTTGAGCAGCAGGTGAAGGCGCTCAGTGAGCAGGTGCACGAACTGCAGCAGCGCGTCGACCGCCTCGAAGGGCGGACGAGTTCGGCTGCGCCGGCCGCGGCCGGCTACATCACCCCCGAGGCCGCGCTGAGGGGCACTTGGGCGAGGGTGAGGCCCGACATGGCCGAGGCCGAAGTCGCCTCGCTGCTCGGCGCGCCGTCGAAGAAGTTCACCCTCGACGGCCGTCGGGGCTGGTACTACTACTATCCCGGCACCGGCGCCGGGTCGGTGTTTTTCACCGACGCGGGCCGGGTCTCGAGCCGCCAGTCGCCGTTCGGCATGGGCTGGTAGGGCCGCGCAGCATGGGTTAAGGTTGCCGCCGGATCCCGGCAACCATGACCATCGACCAGCGAATCGCGCGCCTGCACGGCGAGATGACCGAGTGGCGGCGGGACATCCACGCCCACCCCGAGCTCGGCTTCGAGGAGACGCGCACCGCGGGAATGGTGGCCGACAAGCTCGCCTCGTTCGGACTTGAAGTGCACCGCGGCGTCGGGCGCACCGGCGTGGTCGGCGTGCTGCGCGCGGGCAAGGGCTCGCAGTCCGTCGGGTTGCGCGCCGATATGGACGCGCTGCCGATCCAGGAAAGCAACGCCTTTGCCCACCGCTCGCGCAACGACGGCAGGATGCACGCCTGCGGCCACGACGGCCACACCACGATGCTGCTCGGCGCCGCCAAGGCGCTCGCCGCGACGAAGAATTTCGATGGCACGGTGAACTTCATCTTCCAGCCGGCGGAAGAAGGGCTGGGCGGCGCACGCGCGATGATCGAGGACGGCCTGTTCGAGCGCTTTCCCTGCGAAGCCGTGTTCGGCATGCACAACCGCCCCAGCCTGCCGCTGGGCTGGTTCGCGGTGCGCGCCGGCCCGATGATGGCCGCTGGCGGCTTCTTCGACATCACGATCCACGGCAAGGGCGCGCACGGCGCGCGGCCCGAGGTCGGCGTCGACCCGGTGATCGTCGCGGCGCACGTCGCGACCGCGCTGCAGACCATCGTCTCGCGCAACGTGGCGCCGGTCGACACCGCGGTGGTCAGCGTGACCAAGATCCACGGCGGCGACGCCTACAACGTGATCCCCCAGTCGGCGACGTTGGCCGGCACCGTACGCGCTTTCTCGCGCCCGGTGATGGAGACGATCGACGCCGCGCTGCGGCGCATCGCGGCCGGGGTGGCCGAGGGCTTCGGCGCGAAGGCCGAGGTCCGCCTCGAATGGAAGTTCGCGCCGACGGTCAACGACCCGAACGAGGCCGAGTTCGCCGCCGGCGTATGCGCCGGGCTGGTGGGCGCCGAGCGAGTGCAGCGCGACCCGCCGCTGATCATGGCCTCGGAGGACTTCTCCTTCATGCTGGAGAAGCTGCCCGGCTGCTATATCAATATCGGCAACGATTCGGGCGCGACCTCGTGCGAGGTGCACAACCCCGGCTACGACTTCAACGACGAGGCGCTGCCCTTGGGCGCGGCGTTTTTCGTGCGCCTGGTCGAGACCCGCTTTCGCGCAGGTGGCCGAGCATAGCCTCGAGCCCCAGCACGTAGGAGCGCACCCCGAACCCCGCCACCATCCCGACCGCGGTCTCGGCCAGGATCGAATGAAAGCCGCGCCGCTCGATGTTGGTGATGTGCACCTCGACGTAGGGGTAGGGCAGCGCACGCAGGCAGTCGCGCAGCGGGTAGCCGGCGAACAGGAACGCCGCCGGGTTCATCACCACGCCGTCGAGCTTCTCGTCCACGCCGCGGTACAGGCGCTCGATCGCTTCGGCTTCGCTGTGGGTATAGAAGATATCGAGCCGGTACTTGTTGGCCTTGGCGTGCGCGCGCAGCATCGCGTCGAGCTCGGCCGCGGTGGTCTTGCCGTAGAGCTCCGGCTGGCGCTTGCCGAGGTAGCTCAGGTTGGGGCCCTGGATCAGCAGAATGTTGCGCATAGCTGGAATGATAGCAAGTCGAAGCGCGGGCAGCGCCGTCTGCTACCAGCGTTTCTTCAGGCCCGCTTCGAAGCCGCCCGGCAGCAGCTCGAGGAAAAAAGGCG